>JBBTTG010000050.1:0-18542 GCA_038064355.1 Patescibacteria group bacterium | reverse complement strand
ATATATTCAAGACACTTATTCACAGAAGGAGTGCAATATGTCATTGACGAATACACAAGGTTGACAGGGTTTTATGGTTGTGATATTATTTAAGTAATGACTCGTTCTTGACGGAACGAGTTCAATTTTTACCGACACTGCGGTCGGCATCCCGATCCAAGCATCGGGATAAGGAATTATGTGGCGGAATATATCCCACTTGTTTAACTTTTAAAATTGAATGTTATTCTAAATTTCGAGAATTATGGCATCACCTATTGCACAGGCCATGAGGCAAGTGTGCGAAGAAAAAGGATTATCGTTTGAATCCGTACTCGCGACGGTGGAGTCGGCATTGGCCGCCGCTTATCGCAAGGATTTTGGCGAAAAAAATCAGAATATCAAGATTGAATTTGATCCGGAAAGCGGGGGCATGCGGGCTTTTGATATCAAAACCGTTGTGGAAGATATGGAGATTGAAGAGGGAGCGATGGAGGAATTCATAGAGCCGTCGAAATTCGCAAGGGATCATGCATCCGCTCCGGATACACCGGTGGCTGGAACGGATGGCGCACCCGAGGAGCCGAAGTTCAACCCCAAGACGATGATTATGATCTCGCCGGCCAAAGAGGCAAAATCCGACGCGCAAATCGGCGAGGAAATTCGTTTTGAGCTTGAAATTCCGCACGCTTTTGGTCGCATGGCCGCGCAAACCGCCAAGCAGGTGGTGATCCAGAAATTACGCGAGGCGGAGCGGCAAGGGATCTATGATGAATACAAATCACAGGCCGGCCAGGTGATTACGGGAATTGTCGGCCGCAAGGAGGTACGGTTTATCCTTATTGACCTTGGGAAGGTAAACGCGATTTTGCCGATCAGTGAACAGGTGGCGCAAGAAAACTATCGTCCCGGGACAAGGCTCAAGGTGTATGTGACGGCGATCAATGTTACTCCGCGCGGACCGGAGATTCTTGTGTCCCGCGCGCATCCGGATATGCTTCGCCAGATTTTTACGCTCGAAATTCCCGAAGTGCAGAGCGGCTTGGTGGAAGTGAAGGGCGTGGCGCGCGAAGCTGGTTCCCGCTCAAAAGTGGCGGTACTTTCTCACGCGGAAAATGTGGATCCGGTGGGCGCCTGTATCGGTCAACGCGGCGTGCGCATCCAGACGATCATCGGTGAGCTCGGCGGTGAAAAGATTGATGTGATAAAATGGGAAGACGATCAAATGAAGTTTATCGCGAGCGCGCTGTCTCCGGCCAAGGTACAGGAGATGCGCCTCGATGAGGCAACCAAGACCGCTTATGTGAAGGTGATACCCGATCAGCTTTCTTTGGCGATCGGCCGCGGCGGGCAAAACGTGAGGCTCGCCTCCCAGCTGACCGGCTGGAGAATTACCATCGAAGGCCAAGAGCAGGAGGCCACCAAAGAAGAGGTTGCCATACCCGATACCGTCGCGGCAGAGGTGAAAGAGGGCGAGACGGCGGCAAAGGAGGATGTCCAAAAAGCGGAGTAGAAGGGAGCAGGAGATGGTTTGAGGGATAATTTTACACATCAATTGGGACGTATGATTCAGCTGTATCACGTGATTTTTTATCAGCCCATCTTCAATGCTCTGATCTGGTTATATAACGTCATACCCGGGCATGATATCGGCGCGGCGATTATTCTCCTCACTCTTTTGGTGCGCGTACTGATATTCCCTCTGACGCTGGGCTCTCTGCGATCACAGAGAGCGCTTCAGGCGCTTCAGCCGCAGATGAATGCCCTGCGCGAGCAGTACAAGAACGAGAAGGAAAAGCTTGCGAAAGCAACGATGCAACTCTATGCGAAGGAGAAGGTGAACCCCATGTCTTCTTGTTTGCCCCTTATTTTCCAGCTCCCCATTTTTATCGCGCTGTATCAAGCCCTTATCGCAGGGTTGAATGGCAAGGAGCTCGATACTCTCTATTCTTTTATCGCGCATCCGGAAGCCATCGGAACGATCGCTTTCGGTTTTGTGGATCTTGCAAAGGCGAATATATGGATTGCGCTTTTGGCGGGGGCGACGCAGTTTTGGCAGGCAAAATCATTGACGCATACGCAGCAGCCGAAAGCGGCCGGAGCCAAAGATGAGGCGATGCTTTCCATGATGAACAAACAAATGCTCTACATGATGCCCGCCATGACGGTTTTCATCGGCGCGGGGCTTCCGGGCGGGCTTTCGCTCTACTGGCTTGTGAGCAATATTTTTACCGTGCTTCAGCAGAAAATGTTTTTAAAACCAACCACAGAAAAAGTGGCACAGATTTCACAGAAGGGGGCGTGATATTGCCTCCCGGCGGCGGTTTGCTTATTCTGCATAATCTGCTTGCCCCGCGCTTCTCTTCATATGTCCACGGCGTCCGATCGCGCGATTCTCGGGACTCTGGCATTCTACGATTTATTTGAATACCCGTTGACCCTGCTTGAACTGTGGCAGAAATTGCCGGGGAAGCAGGGCGAGGGTTTTCGCAACGCGGTGGAGATGGAGCGGTGCATCGAAGGGAGCCCATTTTTGAAGGAGCGCATCGAAAAAGACGGCGCTTTTTATTTTTTACGCGGAAGGAGCCATATTCTTTCTCTCCGCGCCCGTCATTTCCGCGAGTCTCTTCGAAAGATGAAACTCGCTCGTCGGGTTTCGCGATGGATTTCTTTGGTCCCTTTCGTGAAGGGCGTTGCCGTGTGCAATTCTCTGGGATATGGGAATGCCGCCCGAGAGAGCGATATCGATTTTTTCATACTCGTGGAGCGGGGAAGGCTCTGGGTGACTCGGGCGATTGCCGTCATGCTTACGGAGATAGTTGCTTCGCGTCCTTCGTCCGAAAAATCAAAAGACGGCATCTGCCTTTCTTTCTTCGCCGCTGAGGGAAAAAATTTTTTGCACCTGCGGCTTCCTGGAGGGGATCCATATTTTGACTGGTGGATGACGGGTATTGTTCCGCTCTATGAGCGGGGCGACGCATTCAAACAGTGGTGGGATGGAAATCGATGGGTGCAATCGGAGCGACCAAACGCGAGCATTGGGAAAACAGCCTTCGGTCTGCGCGTCCATGTGTCCGTGACGGTTCTCTCTTTCGCGCTGAAGCGCATCTTTGGCTGGAGTTTCGTCGAACGCCTCGCGCGTTTTTTTGAGTGGAGGCATCTTTCGCGGGCGGTGAAGGATCGGGCGAATATTTCCACAGAAATCGTACTTCAGGATGATATTTTAAAATTCCACACCTCGGACGCCCGCGCGGAGTATCGACGGAGATGGGAAAAGCGGCTTGCGGGATTGGGAGTATAAGATAAACGGGGTGGGTTTCACCGCTCTTGACAAAATGGAGCGGATTTCTTAAAGTATTAGCACTTCCATCCATTGAGTGCTAATATAACTCTTTAAACGGGAAGTATCTAAATAATTAAGTATTATTCTACGCAATATGCAGCTCAAGCCGTTATCCAATCGTGTGATCGTGCGGGCGATTCGTGAAGAGGTTCGCGGGGGTATTATCTTGCCCGAGACGGCAGGTAAGGAAAAGCCCGAGCGCGGCGAAGTCATGGCCGTTGGTCCGGGGAAACTCCTTGAATCCGGAACTCGAGCGCCCGTGGAGGTAAAGGTGGGGGATAAGGTGGTGTTTAAAAAATACAGTCCGGATGAAGTGAAAGTGGATGAAAAGGAGTATCTCATCCTTGAGGATAGCGATATCATGGCGATCATTGAATAATTTGATTTGTAACCACAAAAAATATGTCAGCAAAAAACATTCTCTACGCCGAGCATGCCCGGCGCAAAATCGTCCACGGCGTGAATAAGCTTGCGAACGCGGTGAAAGTAACCCTCGGTCCCAAGGGGCGCAATGTCGTCATTGATCGCGGGTTTGGCGCGCCGATGATTACCAAGGACGGCGTGACGGTAGCCAAGGAAATCGAACTCGAGGATAAATTCGAGAATCTCGGGGCAGAGCTCGTCAAAGAAGTCGCTTCAAAAACCAATGATGTCGCGGGCGACGGTACGACCACGGCAACGCTTTTGGCGCAGGCAATCGTCAACGAAGGAATTAAGAATGTTACCGCGGGTGTCAACCCCATGGTGCTGAAACGCGGCATCGAAAAGGGTGTGGAGGCTGTTGTTCTCGAGCTCAAGAATATCTCGAGACAGGTGAAGACACATGATGAAATCGAGCAGATTGCTTCCATTTCCGCCAACGACAAAGAGATAGGTTCCCAGATCGCCGAAGCAATCAAAAAAATCAGCAAAGAGGTTGAGGATGTGAAAGATATCGTAATCACCGTCGAGGAGTCTAAGTCCTTTGGGATCCAGGTGGAGCCGGTTTCCGGTATGCGCTTCGACAAGGGCTATGCTTCGCCCTACATGATTACCAATTCGGATCGCATGGAAGCTGAATACGCCGATCCCTATATTTTGATTACTGACAAAAAGATTTCGGCCATCGCGGATATCCTCCCCGTACTCGAAAAGGTGGCTGCGACCGGAAGAAAAGAGCTCGTAATTATCGCCGACGATGTGGAGGGCGAGGCGCTCGCAACACTCGTGGTTAATAAAATTCGCGGCACATTTCTATCGCTTGCCGTCAAAGCCCCGGGTTTTGGCGATCGTCGCAAGGAGATGCTCCAAGATATCGCGATTCTGACAGGCGGCCGCGTAGTTAGCGAAGACGTGGGCTTGAAGATCGAGAGTGTGACACTTGGAGATCTTGGCCAGGCGCGCCGTGTCATCGCGACCAAGGAATACACTACGGTCGTGGAAGGCAAGGGTGATGCGGAGAAGGTGAAGGAGCGCGTGGCGCAGATTAAAAAAGAAATTGAGTCAACGGAATCGGAGTTCGATAAAGAGAAGCTTCATGAACGGTTGGCGAAACTTGCCGGCGGCGTGGCGGTCATCAAGGTGGGCGCCGCAACCGAGACCGAGATGAAAGAAAAGAAACAGCGTATTGAGGATGCCGTGGCCGCGACCAAGGCTGCCGTGGAAGAGGGTATTGTGCCGGGGGGCGGCGTGGCACTTCTGCGTGCGATCAGCGCCCTGGATACCGTGAAGGCCGAAGGAGAAGAAAAGATCGGCGTTGAAATTTTGCGCCGGGCACTCGAAGAGCCAGTGCGCCAGATTGCCGCGAACGCCGGACAAGAGGGGTCGGTGGTGATTGAAGCCGTGAAGAAGGCAAGCGGAGCCATCGGGTACAATGCCGCCGCTGGCCGATATGAGGATTTGGTTGTTGCGGGTATTATTGATCCAACCAAGGTTACTCGGTTTGCGCTTCAGAACGCCGCGTCGGTTGCCGCGCTTATTTTAACCACTGAAGCCGTCATCACGGAAATACCAGAGAAGAAGGATAAGATGTCTGGAGCAGGGGGAATGCCTGGCATGCCAGACATGGGTGGAATGGACTACTAAGGAGCCTTGAAACAAGCCCGCCCAAGAACTGGAGCGGGCTTGTTTTTTATCGGGAAATGTGTTATACTGTATTTTGTTCAGTTTTTTAAACCTTTCTCAAAAATATGTCCGAAGCAAAAAATACATCATCCGTAAAAATCGAGACCAATCAGGATGCCCGTATTCTTTCAGCTATCGGGTATCTGTGGATTCTTTGTCTTTTGCCGCTTTTGGGAAAGCGAAATTCTGAATTCGCGCAGTGGCATGGAAAACAGGGTTTGGCGCTGACCATCGCGTCTTTTGTGCTCTGGATTGTGGCCTGGATACCGGTGCTCGGCTGGCTCGTGGGATTTTTCGGCACCATGGCCATCATCGTACTCACGGTACTTGGCATGCTCAACGCGCTTCAGGGAAAATATTGGGAATTGCCGTATCTTGGAACGTACGCGAGGAAACTCAAAATATAGTTTTATGAGGGAAATCGTGAAGCAGATTGAAACGCTCAAAGAAAGCGTCGCCCGCCTTGGCGGGTTTCTTTGACCCGGCCTCTTTAGAGAAAGAAAAAGCGGAGCTTGAGAAAGTGATGGCCGTGGCGGATTTTTGGACGGATCAGGTGCGCGCGACCAAGGTTGGCGAACGCTACTCCGCGGTACAAAAAGAAATGGACGATTTTCGTGGGCTTGAAAAACAAGTCGACGATCTTTTTGTTTTAGCCAGCGAGCTGAAAGAGGAGGAGGGTGGCTTATGGAGTGAGATTGAGGGCCAGTATGGCGAGCTCAAAAAACAATTCGACGCGCTTGAATTTTTGAAACTGTTTTCCGGTCCCTATGATCGTAATGACGCGATTGTGGCGCTTCACTCCGGTACGGGCGGAACCGAGGCGCAGGATTGGGCCGAGATGCTCTTGCGCATGTATTTGCGTTTTTGCGAACGGAAAGGATTTTCCGCGCGCATAGTTGAAAAATCCGTCGGCGGAGAAGCGGGAATAAAATCCGCCGTGCTTGAGGTTTCGGGAACATGGGCATATGGCTGGCTCAAGAGTGAACACGGAGTCCATCGGCTCGTGCGTATTTCTCCGTTTGATGCCGAGAAAATGCGCCACACTTCTTTTGCGCTCGCGGAGGTGCTTCCGGTGCTCGGGGAACTTGAAGTGACGCTTGATCCGAAAGATTTGCGCATAGACACATTTTTGTCCTCGGGGCACGGCGGACAGAGTGTCCAGACTACGTATTCGGCCGTGCGTATTGTCCATATTCCAACGGGGATCACCGTGAGTTGTCAGAATGAGCGTTCCCAATTGCAGAATCGCGAGACGGCGATGAAAATTTTGCGCGGGAAACTCCACGCGCTCGCGGAGGTCGAGCGCCAAAAAGAGAAGCAAAAAATTCGCGGGGAGTATAAAGAAGCGGCTTGGGGGAACCAGATTCGTTCCTATGTTCTGCACCCGTATAAGATGGTAAAAGATCTGCGCACAAAATATGAAACACAGGATACACAGGCCGTGCTCGACGGCGATTTGGAGGCTTTTATCGAGGCATACTTGCGCACGTTGAAACCACAATCATAATGGTATGGAAATTTTTGATGTACGCGGTGGACGGATCAAAAAATCCGAGTTAAATAAAAGTATTGATATTTTAAAAAAGAGCGGGGTGATACTCTATCCCACGGAGACCTCGTACGCGCTGGGTTGCGATGCGGGAAACGATAAAGCGAAGGCGCGGATTTTTGAAATCAAGGGACGGTCAAAAAATAAAGAACTCCCGCTTATTGCCGGAAGTGAGGTAATGGTCAGCCGTTTTTGCAAGGTGGGAATGGCGTCAGCCGCGTTGATGAAACAATTTTGGCCGGGGCCGCTGACGCTCGTCCTCGATGCACGTCGCGGAAAAGGATCCGTGGCGATACGCGTTCCCGGGTGGGATCTTGTCCGGATGCTCTCAAATCGTCTTGGGCGGCCAATTGTCTCCACTTCGGCCAATCTCTCTGGGCGTGCCACGTGCTATTCCGCTCGCGCGGCACTGCGACAGCTTGGAGGCAGGGGGATTGATCTGGTTCTCGATGCGGGTCGTCTCCCTCGCCGGAAGCCATCGACGATTATTGATGCTCGAGGAAAAAAATTGCGAATCCTGAGGCAAGGGGCGGAAATTATTTTATAAAGTATAAAATTGTCTTCGAAAACGAGATGGCATGTGATATAATTCTACGATCGTGATACAATATCACTTGGGAGTGAGTGGTTTTTATGGTTATGTTCTCTTTGAAGAATTTGACGCGAAAAAAAATAAAGTGTTTTCTTTTGGAGTTGGAATTATCCGCGCTGAAGCATGGCGGTATTTCATTATCGGCAAGCGAGGGGGCATGGGAGCGGGCATACGCGATGCCGGGGTATTTTGCTGAGCGTCGAGCTGGGCGGCAGGAACGGCGGAAACGGCAGTTGTATGATTTAATACGATCACTGAAGAGGCAAAGTCTCCTTGAGGAATATCGGGATGGCAACGAAAAATTTTATCGTTTAACCGCTCGCGGCTCTTTTGAGGCCTGTCGTGGACGGTTGATGGCGGAGTGCGAGCGACAGAAAAAAGTACCATGGGACGGGAATTGGCGCATGGTTTTATTTGATGTGCCTGAAACAAAGAGGCAATTTCGAGATTATCTACGAACCTTATTAAAACAACTTGGCTTTCTCCAGTGGCAGAGAAGCGTGTGGGTTTCTCCATACGCATATGGGAAAGAATTTCGGGAGCATCTTAAATTGTTAGAGCTTTTGACGTTCGTAGAGATTTTTGAGGTAGCAAAGATTCCAAATGAGGAGCGATTTATAAAAAAATTCAAAATTCAACGGGAAAAAAGTGGATTAAATCTACGATCGTAGAGTAATTCCACTTATTTCCTTCGGGAGGCTATTATGGGGGTATCATTATTTACACTCGAAAGTTTAACTGATCCGAAAGTGGTGGAGCAGACATGCAAGCGCTATGGCATAACCCTCACGCGCGGTGCCGGGCAGAATTTTTTGATTGATCCGGATGTGGCGCGCGATATGGTCGCCGCCGGTCAGGTGACAAAAAAGGACCGGGTGATTGAAGTGGGCCCGGGGCTTGGGCCGCTCACGCTTGCGCTCGCGGAGAAAGCGGGAGAAGTGGTGGCGGTAGAAAAAGATCCGCGCGTCTGTGAGGCGCTGTGCGATATTATTCAACCGTACTCCAATGTGCGCCTGGTTCAAGGAGATATTCTTAAAATATCGAATGAGAAATTATTTCTTTCCCCCTCACCTCAATCCTCTCCCCAGAGGGGAGAGGAGGTTGAAACAAGAGGGTCTCACGCAAGGGGAGACATGAGGCAGGGGAGACGGGGATATAAAGTTGTGGCAAATCTTCCATACAGCATCACCTCGGCGGCATTGCGAAAATTTACGGAAAGCGAACCGCGGCCGGAGATGGTGGTGGTGATGGTGCAAAAAGAGGTGGCGGAACGCGTGTGCGCGGGTCTGGGTGAGATGTCCGTGCTTTCGGTGGCGGTGCAGTTTTATGGAAAGCCGGAAATCGTCCGTATCGTGCCGCGGACGGCATTTTGGCCGGAGCCGCAGGTGGATTCGGCGATTTTGAGGATTACTATGCGAGAGGAGCCACCCACCTTCGCCCCCTCACCTCAATCCTCTCCCCGGAGGGGAGAGGAGGTTGAAGAAAGAGGGTCTCGCGCAAGAAGTGGAGAGGAGGAGGAAAGAGGGGCTCACGCAAGGGGAGAGGCAGGAGAGAAAATTTTTTTTCAGCTGGTAAAGATTGGGTTTTCAAGTCGCCGGAAACAGCTTCAGAATAATCTCGCGGCGGGATTTCGCGTTTCGAGCGAAACGGCCAAGCAATGGATCATGTCCGCCGGCCTGGATCCGAAAATTCGCGCGCAGGACCTCTCGATGGAGGAGTGGGGAAGGTTGTGTATACAAATCAACAAATAGGGTTGAATCCCGCCAATACTCCGAATGAGATACATTCGAGTCATTGGTAGATTTGGTGTATTCATTTGTGGATTTGTATACAACGTTATGCTAAAATTGAATCAATATGAACATGGGATTGCACAAGCAAAAACAGATCGGACTTTTTGCCTTGGTTTTTATTGGACTCGCGGCTTTGTACGCGGGGTTTGTGAGCTTTCCGGGGAAGCTTATTGCGCCGTTTCATCTTTTGCCTCCGGGCGCAAGCGGTGTGGATTTGAATAAAGATGCCAAAGAGCAGGCGCGTCTTTTGGCGCTCAAAGTGCAAGACACCGACAGTGACGGTCTTTTTGACTACGACGAACTCTATCTTTATAAAACGAGTCCGTATCTTGAGGATTCAGACTCCGACGGATTTAAAGACAAAGAAGAAATTGACAACGGTTTTGACCCCAATTGTCCGAAGGATCAGGACTGCAGGATTTTTGCCGGTTCTTTGGAGCAGGGAGGGGCGACTTCAGGTGGAGAGTTAACACGGGGACTTCTTGGCGCTTCGGGAATCGGTACTGAGGGCGGTATGCCGGATTTTGCGGGGCAAGCCGCCGCCACGGCGGGGCAAGGATCAGGGACAGCCGCAGGCGCGGGACTTGATCTTGGGGCTATGACTCCCGATCAGTTGCGTACGTTGTTGAAACAAAATGGTTTTGCTGAAAGTGAACTGGCCAAGCTTGACGACGCTACTCTTTTGGAGGTCTGGAGGTCTACGCTCGCACAGCAGGGACAGGCAGAAGCGACTGGGAATCAGGGATCCCGCCTCCGTTCCGGCGATACTGTCGGGACTTCGGACGGGCAAGCAGTGGGGAGCCAGAGCGCCGTCCCGAGTGCGACGGAATTGAGGAAAGCGTTGTTGGATGCAGGAATGGATGCTCAGGCGTTGGAAAAGATCAGCGACACCGAGCTTCTGGAGATGTATAATAAGGTAGTCAAGAAGTAGGATGAGACTGTACTGTAGCAAAAATGCGAAAAAAGAAAATCCCTCGGCCTTTGGCCACTCCCTTTTCCAAAGGGAGAGAAGAGGGTTTCCGCCAATCTGATGTGCGTATGACAATGAGAAGAGAATTTGAAAAAGCCATCATCGCTCTCGTTTTTGTTTCTTTTTTTTCCACCAGCGCACTGGGCGGTGTTTTGCTTTTTCCGCTGGAGGTGAGAGCGCAGCTTTTGACTGAACAGGGACCATTTGCCTTGGGTGAGACGGCCGCAAAAATCAAGAAAGAAGCAGCTTTTAAGTTTTGGCCGGCGATAGGGGCGAGTTTTACTATTGCGATTGGGAGCGCTATTGACCAATTCGCCCAACAGTTTGCTTATGACTTGGCGGTCAATCTCGCTTCGGGTCTCAAGGGTCAAAATCCGCTCGCTTTTCTCCAGCGACCGGGTGATTATTTTACCACCCTTGGACTTGATGCCGCGGGTGAAGCCATTGGTACCTTGGGGGACTCCTGGGGAGTGGATATTTGCAACCCTCGCATTCCGGATATTGCCCTGGGTATCGGTCTTGGTATAGCCGAGCGTTTTCAGCGCCCGAAGCCGCGTTGCAAGTGGGCCAATATCGTCAATAATTATAACGAGCTTTCCAATGAAGTGCAGGATCCAAAAGCGCTCCTGAAGCACGTCTCGGCATCCTTTGATCCGGGAGAGTCGGATTTAAGCCAGGCGGCGCAGGCGCAGGAGGCTGTAACGGCAAAAGTTGCGAAAAAGATTTCCACCGGACTTGATGAATTTATGGGGCAAGGAGGGATCAGGGCCATAGAGGATAAAATTTCCGGCTTGATCTCAACACCCGCGGCATGGGTCAAAAAAGGGTTTGATGCATTGGGACCTGGTTTGCCCTACACTACACGTGAGGGGATTCAGCAACAGGCCGCAGACATTGTGACAATGGAAGGGGAATATGGACTGACCCTCCTTGCCGCTGTGGGTACGAACATGATGTCCGTGTTTACCAACACCCTTGCCGCGCGGACTATGAAGATGGGAATGCAAGGTCTTATGTCTTTGCTTGTGTCTCCAGAGCCTATTGATCTCAAGTCACTCGTGGGCGGTTCCGCGGTGGGTTCATCCGTGCAAAAGGCCCGTGGCGTCGCGGCTGATTTGCTCGTGGCCGGGAATTTTAATACAGCCGCGTACGATATTTTGAGTGAATTATCGGCATGTCCGGACAAGGCGGAGGCCGGAACACAGTTTTCCTGCGCCATGGATCGAAACTTTGCCGACGCCGTGCGGGCGAGTCAGCGAGATGAACCTATGACCGTAGCCGAAGCGGTTGAGAAGGGCTTATTGGATATGTCAAAACCGTTCGGATTTACTGATCCGGTGGGAAATATTGAGCCCGATGTGAACCAGGGGTATGCCTATTCCAACATGAAAAAATTGCGCATGGCGCGGGTGATTCCCATCGGCTGGGAGCTCGCGGCGCTTGAGGCCAAGTCGCGAAAAATCAAGGTGACGCTCGGTGAGGTGGTGGATGGGTTCAATAAGGCGGGTGATGATGGTATATGCGGCACGAATAATATCGTCGAGTCACCTTTTTGCGGGTTGGTGGATCCGAATTGGGTTTTGAAGGCGCCGCTCGCGCAATGCGCGGCTCGGTCTTTCGGCTCCATCACAGATGCGCAGGGCTATCGCCGGGAAGTGTGTGCCGATCTCCGGAGCTGTATCAGCGAAGACAATACTGGCAATTGCCGCGCCTGGGGTTATTGTACGCGCGAGCAAAATATTTGGCGATTCAAGGGCGACGCTTGCGAGACCCAGTTTGCCTCGTGTGAAAATTATCGCGGCGGCTCTGATGGCAAGAAAAATCTATCGCTTCTTGAGACCACGCTCGATTTTGGCGCCTGCAATGCCGATAACGCCGGGTGTAAGTGGTATTCCCAGAGAGGGGACACCTTGGCGCCCTTGAGCAAGTGGTTCGATCAAAATAGTAGCGACAGAATTTATCTCGACGGCGACGCGCAAGTTTGCAAGGAGAAGGACGACGGGTGTACGGAGTTTCTCGCCGTTTCGCAGACGCAGGAGAATCTGGTGCCTAATCCGAGCTTTGAGCGGGACGAGGATAATAATGGGATTCCGGATGGGTGGAGTATGCTCGCAAGCGTACTCAATAAAAACAATGCCTCGAGTTTTCATGGAAGTGTCAGCATTAAAGTGCCGCGAAAGCTGTCGAGCGAGAGTATTATCATGGAGGAAATTCCCGTTGAGGGCGGGCGGGCGTACGTCTTTTCCCTGCAGACTCGTTTGCCGGGAGCTGTCATCGCGGCGGGTGTGGCGCAGATTACATTCAAGAAAGGATCACAGGATATCGTTGATCTCCCCGACCCAGCGGATATTGGCGCTACTTGTATCCGTACGGCTGACACGGCTAACAAGAAATCATATAATTTAGCTTATGGTTCTCTTGTTGGCAATCAGTCGGCATATCAGCAAAAACAATGCACCTTTACCGCACCGGCGGATGCAACCACCGCGGTTCTTACTTTTCTGGCGGATGACAGCGTGACCGACGGTAACAAAGATTCATTGGGTCAATCCACGGAGAATAGGGTGGGGGTGATTTTAGTTGATGCTATCCAACTTGAGCCCGGGGTGATAGCCACCGATTTCCGCGACGGATATACTCCCTCCGCCACCGCTTCCGCCTATCTGCGCCATGCACCCGCGTGGCTTGGGTGCGACGGCGAGCCCGGTGAGCCGGATGAATGCGTGAAGAACTACGCGCGCGTGTGCCGCCAAGAGGAGGTGGGTTGCGAGCGCTATACACCGACCAGTGGCGATCCGGCTATCCCCGGCGTTATCACCGATCAAGATCGATGTCCCGCCGAGTGCGTGGGCTATGCTTCGTATAAGCAAGAGGTCACCAATTTTGAGCCGGCAATTTTTCCGGAGTATCTTATTCCAAGCCAGGCGCAGTCTTGCAATATCGAGCATGTCGGTTGCAGTCAATTTACCAATCTCGCCACTGAAGCGCTCGAATATTATTCTTTCTTGCGTGCCTGCCAGAAGCCCAGGGCCGATGATGGTATCTACTACACCTGGGAGGGGGCTGAACAGACCGGATATCAGTTGAGAACGTGGCGGCTCAAGAAATCACTAACGGGATTGACGGCCGTGAGTACGGATAAGATTCAAAACAGCGGAACCGCCATACCGCCCTGCACAAACATCAACGCCTTGTCTGATACGCCGACTTGTACCGACATTCTAACAAATCAAGCGACATGCCTCGCCGCGGATGTGGGCGAAAATCCCCTCTGTCGCGCGTTTTATGACAAAGACGGCAATATCTTTTATCGTCTTTTCGTCCGCACGGTGGCGGTGAGCGAACAGTGTAATAAATACCGCGTGACGTATCCGGATATTGTTTTGACTCAGAATCAGACGCTTTGTGAAAAATTTAGCGGAACGTGGAATACTCCACTATCCTCCTGTTCTTTGCCTGGTATCTCGACGCCAGTTACCAGCTACGCCCAGCTGGCGTGCCAGTCTTCGCACGGTTCCTGGGATGACGCCAAAAAAGAGTGTGTTTTTGCCGGATACCCGGCAATGTCCGCGAGTTGCCCCTCCGAGGCAAATTCCTGCCGACTCTTTTCCGGCAATGCCGGAAGCAACGTGCAGACCGTGCTTGGCCCCGAAGGATTTGAGGGTGGGTCGGGTGAATGGATCAACGGCACGGTTTCTGCCGAGTCGTCATCACTGGGCGGACATTCGCTCAAGGTGACAGGGGATGCGTATACATCGCCCCCATCTTTAGTGCACGGTGAAAGTTATATTTTGACTCTTTGGGCAAAGGGGATAGGAAACAATGTAAAGATTACACCGAAACTCGGGAAAACCGTTACAAAGGATGAACCCCCTATATCAATAGATAACAGTTTTCCCGATACACCGCGAACACTGCAAAGCGACTGGAAAGCATTGACTTTCGGTCCCATACGGTTTGATTTTGGCTTGCGGTTAACGCTTTCGGTGGCCGATGGAACGGCCTATATTGATAATATTATTTTGCGTCAGGTGAATGATCAGATACCGTTGCTCAAGAATTCCATCACGATTCCGCTCTCCTGTGATCGCCAGTCTGTCGCCGCGGGCGGAGGATACCTGCCGCAGGCGATGCTCGGGTGTTCCGAATACAACGACCGTGCGGGTGAGATTCAAAATCTCAAATCTTTCTCACGATTTTGCAGAGATGAATCGGTCGGCTGTCAGGAATTGATTGATACGCAAAATTCCGCGGAAATGGAGTCGCGCGAGTGGAATACTGCCAATCGCGGAGTGTGCCGGGGTGCGGCGGGCCTGTGTAAGGTTAATATTAAGGGCACCGACATCCCTGTGTGTAGCATTGCTCCAGATGAAGTTTCCTGTCAGTACGGTGCAGGAGGCGGCATGTTCGGCATGTATGATCTTGCTATTGACAACAAAACCGTAGCAACCGACAGGCATGTATATCTTGTCGCCGATGATACCAAGAAAAAATGCGCCAAAGAACAGCGCGGATGCCAAGCATTGGGATACAAAAATTCAGTTACTGGACAATGGGGTACCGTATACCTCAAAAGTAATCCTGATGACTTTGCGCGCACCATGTGCAAATACGAAGAAGATAAATGCGCGGCATGGACATCCGGTTCCGGTTCGGCGTTTTTCAAGGATCCAACCGAACGAGTGAGCGGTCTTTGCGAATGGCGCACGCAAGTAAATATCGGCGGGAGAGAGTACAGCGGCTGGTTTATCAAGGGGGATAATGACGTCAATGTGACCGGCTATGGCAATGCTGATGCATGTACGAGTGATGGTGGAGTTTTTGGGCCAAACAATAGTTGCATTATGAAGACCCCAACCCCATGTTATGGAGATATTGATGCAAGTCTAGTGAATGGGGAAGCGGAGTTCAGAGTGGATTTCGGTGGTCAAACGTATGTCAAAAACGGCGCGTTTGGCATTTGGGGAAATTATAATCCGAAATATACAGGCAAATCAGGCGAGTGTCCGCGCCAGCAGTCCGGCTGTACGGAATTTTTGGATCCGACGGATAACGCAGACCCGCGTTTTCCGGCTGGAAAGCCATATTATTATATTGACAACGGCAAGCTTGACCGGAGTTCTTGTGGCGGCAATGTCTCGCGGGAGGAAGGATGCGTGCTTTTCGATCAAACCGACATTCCGCAGAAGCAATGGTCTGCGTTGGACTCGTATTATGATAGTGTCGAAGAAAGGAAAGCGGTGCCACCAAGAAGTCAGGCGAATATTAGCAATGATGTGAATACTCTTCTTAAAGTCCAACGCGATCGCACGTGTTCCGAGTGGCTTTCGTGCCGGAGCGCGGCGACTGATCCCGTATCAGGGCAGACGATATGCAATTTTTACGGGAGGTGTAGCGCTCTGGGTCTTGGATCCCCTGACGCGCAATCTCCGGAATGCGCCACTTGGCAAATTCCTCCGCCCGGTACGAATGCTTATGATGAGAAAGCGAAAGCTACGACGAAAGGGACGGTAACAGCGACATCTGAGGGACTGGATATAAGAGCAACAACTGGTTATCGCGGAGCGCGGGAAATATTTCGAACACTGTTCGATAAAGGGATATGGTTTTTCCAAGAGCCGAGCGGGTATTCTATTCCCAATCAGAAGCCGATTGAGTGGGCGAGGGAGTTTGTCAACAGTGAAATTGGCGGTGTCTGTAATTTTTACACCGGCTTTTGCACAGATATTACATCCCGCGCATGCCAGTCAGATGGTGATTGCACGGCACCTGTGCATCTTGGCCAATTTCGCTTGCCGTTTTCGATGACCGATAGTCCTTTCGCCGCTGATGACACGGATCCATTCAGTCGTGGTGATTTAAGCGAAGAGAATTGTTCTTTAGACAAGGATTGCGGCGCAGGTTTTGTTTGTAATGGAAACAAAGGGAAATGCGTCGTGCCGAAATCCTGCCGCGGGTATCCCGCCATTGATTCGCCGGTTTCTCGTGCGAGTTTGGCGGGCGCGACCGGTCAGGCGAACAATCTGTGCGCGCAGGGGAATTGTGATTGTTCGTATATCAGACATCAAGCAAAAGGCGTATCGGCGTATTATCCGTTTAGTATGGGGGTGAAACGTATTTGCACGCAGGGAGATAGACAGGGAGCCATTTGCTATAGCGATTCAGATTGTTCTCAAGGTGCGGCCGATGAGATCAAGGGATATTGCGCCACTGTGGATAATATTCAGCAGTATGTCGGATGGCGCGGATTTTGTTTGGATTATGACAAGGCAAAGGCGGTCGGAGCTACTGGTCAAGTGGGAGGCGAGGCTGTTCGGCAATGCCTCACATGGGCGCCAATTGTCGCGCTGAGCGGGGAATCTACCGCGTTCCTTCAAGCGCCGAGCGCGGATTATAAAGTCGCGTCCGGGAAGGATTGGTATTGCGTGAAGAAAGAGACTGAGGGGCAAAAATTGTGGAAGGAGATGGCAACTGTACGTTCTAGTCTCGATGATCTGCTTCCTCACACTGGCGCGGGTAAAGATCAGCCTGGGAGTATCGAAAATATTAATAATTTTTTTGATAAGCCGTTCTTTAAGGACGGCACACCTGTAACGCAAGGGAATCTTCTTGACGGTACGCCAGATGGATTGTCTTGTGGCGGAAAAGGAGGAGACGCTCCTGGCCAGTGGTGCACCGTGGCCATGGCAGGCTTCGAAAGCTTCCATGGGGAGAACCGTTTCGGTGCGAACTACTCCAACCTGTTGGGGTGTTATAATATTACTGATGATAAGGGGAGCGACCCGCAAAAACACCCGGGCAATTTTCTATTTTTCCCCTATAAGCATCAATTTGATGCACCTATTTATGCTCATACTATTGATAAGATTGAGATAACAATAGGTGAAAACTGGTGGTGTGATAATTTTGTGAACAGTGGAGATAGGTGGTGGCTGAGAAATGATGAATGGGATGGGGCACTTGGTGGGGGCCAAGTTATTGAGATGAAAGGGAAAATACCCCTGCCTGAAGAGCTCAAGCAGATGTTTAATCTTTTTGAATGGAAGGGTTCCCTCGCCGGCGAGGATGGAGCTATCGGGGCTACGGCGCGTTTTGATCGGGATGGACGTTTCTTAGGGATTGAGATAGAGGCGCACGATAATAAAGATACCGGCTCTTTTGGAATATCAAAATTTTCCATGCAGCTCAAGCCGGCATGCCAAACGCTTTTCAAGGTTACCTCGGATGACGCAAGAGAGTCAGCGAAGGTCTATAGTGACAATATCCGCAAGGATACAGTGGGGGGGGTTGATCGTACGCAAATTTGTGAACCTTTTGGCGCTATGGCTCTGGATCCGAAATTATTTACGAAAGAGGGAGGCTACGCCGGCCTTGCGGTGAGTACGGGTTATCAACCGCGCGAGCCAGTGTGCGCTGAGGGTTTTGGCGCCACCCCTATGAGTCAAAACACCAATTTTCTGCTCAACAATCTTTTTGCAAGGGCATACAAGGTACTTGAATTGCACAGGATAGAAGAACCACCTTTAGGTTATGTTTCTTTCAAAAGGCTATATGAAGATGCCAGGGACTGCGGGATTGAAAATGGTCTTTGTTATAAGGATGCGAGTAATGCGGGTCTCGACAAAACAGAGACAGAGTATGGTTTTCCGCCCACAGTAACGGATATTAAGGTCAACTCCAAAGAAAGCGGGGACGTTGCGGCCAGCGATGTTACTGTTTTTCCCGTGAACCTTTCCTTTTTCGGCGGACCAGATGGAAATCAGATGCCCTTGCGGCGTATTGCCGTGGAGTGGGATGATGGAACGCCGGTATTCGCGGTTGGAAACGGCGATGCGACATCTTCTTTCAAGGCGCGCCGCCCAAGTTGCGATAATCGCAATTTCGGGTATTCGCCGGAAGGGTGCGAAGATCGTCCGTTTTCTTTCTCTCATACTTATTTTTGCCCCCCGAGCAATGGCGCAGGCTTACCGGAATGCAATTCCCTCGGGGAGTCGAAGTGTTGGGATGTCGAGAAAAAAACTTGTCGTTTTAAACCTGGAGTGCAGATTCTTGACAATTGGGGTTTTTGCAACAAAAACTACGACGAACAAAGGTGTACCGACCCCGCATGTAAGGCGTGCAATTTAAATGGCGATCGGGCGACATGGTTTAGCGGGATGATTATCGTAAAGCCGCCGGCGCCATAATGCGAATTTAAAAAAGAGCCGAGTACT
>JBBTTG010000049.1:0-2013 GCA_038064355.1 Patescibacteria group bacterium | reverse complement strand
CCTCGCAACATCCTCGCCTTTTGCCTCGACCTTGGTCAAACGCGTAAGTCCTATAGGAGAAAGATGCTCTGGCAAAAAAGTGAAAAGTATGAAGTTGGTATATGGGGTATGAAAATTGTCATTGACTGTCGCACGATTTTAAATCCCGGTTTCGGAGAAGGCGCCGGGGTGGGACATTATACGTATTATCTGGTTTCCCATCTTCTGCGACTGGACGCGGAGAATGAATACGTACTTTTTTTTGATCGGCGTTTGAGTGAAGAAGCGATCGGCGCGCTTATCGGCAATCGTCCGCGAACCTCGTATCGTTTTTTTCCTTTTCATAAGTATCGGGAATACCTTCCCGGCTTCTACCAGCATCTCTTGGTTGCCGCCGCGTTTTCCAAAGAGCGTCCGGATATCTTTCATATTCCCGGCGGAAATATCCCCGCCGCGTATCGCGGCAAGACCGTGCTCACCGTGCATGATTTGGCAATGTATCGTCATCCGGAATGGTTCCCTTCCCGACCTATAGCCACGCGATTTTTGTATCCACAGAGTCTCCGCCGTGCCTCGCGCCTCATCGTGCCTTCTCTGTCTGTGGCGAGCGATTTGCGGGAATTGTTTCGCATCCATGAGGGGAGGGTTTCCGTGGTGCCGGAAGGGGTGGACGCACACACTCCGCTGTATGATCAGGATATCGTGTCGCCGGAGGATGTCGTGGACCGGGGAGATCTCGAGCGAAAATATAAGATTCGTTCACCTTATGTTTTATCGCTGGGGACTCTTGAGCCTCGGAAAAATCTTGAGATGTTCATCCGCGCCTTCGGGGATTTTTGCGACCGAGGGCAGGGAATAAAAGTGCAGCTTGTGCTCGCGGGCGCGCGGGGCTGGAAGTATGAAGGTATTTTTCGCGCGATAGGGGAAGTGAATCGCCGTCATCCGTTTGTTGTTCAATACATCGGCTATATACCTCATCGTGATAAATGGGCGTTCATGCGGCATGCGGAATGTTTCGCGTATCCTTCTTTGTATGAAGGATTCGGATTGCCTCCGCTTGAGGCAATGTCTTGTGGCACGCCGGTTATCTGCTCGAGTGCCTCCTCTTTGCCCGAGGTGGTGGAAAGTGCCGGTATTTTGGTCGCGCCAGATCAGCCGGAGGAGTGGGCGCGGGCGATGGAGCGTGTTTTGAAAAATAAACCCTTGCGCGAGGAACTTGCTCTGCAAGGGAAGACCCAATCACAAAAATTTGCCTGGTCGCGCACTGCGGAGCTCACCCTTGAAGCCTATCACAAAACCCGCTCATGAGGCGGGTTTTGTGCGATATCTCTCCGTTGTCTCACTTGGTGCCGTACGCGCCGATGGACGCGCTGAAGGGGCAAAGCCTAAGCCGCTTTCATCAGCTCTTGCTCAATCTTGCCTGCTTCTTTTTTGCGAATTGAGACTGGAGGATGCAGAGTTCCCGCGATTTTTTCAAATCCATCATTCAGAATACTACGCACTGGTTTAGAAATTCCAAACACACTCGCATTATTGTACTCCTCATCATTTCCAATAATCAAACTGTCTCGATGAAACAATGTCGCGAGCTTCTCCAGGTCGATATCACCCTGGAAAGAGAGATACCCCGCGCCGCCGAATGAGTTCATTGTATTGGAGGTAATCGCAGACGAGTCATATAAGAAAATATCAACTGATTGAGGGTTGCTTTTGAGATAATCCTAAAATGTTTGCGTATGATTCTCTATGGAAAAATTATTATGAGCAATTTTTTGTGCAATAAATGTCTCCTCTGATTTCTCCGGAGCACGCACAATTTGTTCTCCCATATTTTTACCTGATTAAATTTTTGGCTGGGGTGGGGATCGAACCCACGACCCCAGGCTTATGAGTCCTGTGCTCTACCAACTGAGCTACCCAGCCAGAAATTCAATAAGGTAAATGTCCCGTGTGGCACGGCGATATACTATCAATAAATCGTAAGAAGCGCAATCTCCGGCGGGTTGAAAAGTCTGGATCGCGGTCCGGAAGATC
>JBBTTG010000048.1:0-16057 GCA_038064355.1 Patescibacteria group bacterium | reverse complement strand
ACAGGGGAGTGCGGGGTATTGACGGGAATTTTTTGGTCATGTAGACTGCCTTGCATGAGCTTTCGGCTCATCTTTGCGTTCATTTGTTCTTTACAACAGGGAGGTGTACGAACCGAACACGCGTCAATCTTTCTTGCTTACCGGAAACAGACCACAAGGAGTATCATGACGAAGGGGAATCAGACCACATTCGACTCGCTTCCTTCCATCACCCCCAATGACCCTCGCCTCGTCGAGTATCGAGACGCCAAGCATGCGCTGGCTCTCATGCTTCAAAGCGAACAAAATCTGTCTTACGATGTTGCGAGCAACAAGTATCGCCTCACCATCGGCGATGGCATCAGCCGCGTTTTCAAGATTGAAGCGCCCAAGGGTGTTTACTCCGATCCGTATGCGCTTGTAGTGTTGACGGCGCAGGCCGTCTACGGCGCATCGGGCATGGAATCGGAGGAGATGGCGTCGCAGCGCCTGAGGCGGAAAGATCTGGAGCGCTACCTGATGGCGCGGTGGATCGGGCGCGTTTATCACATGCTCGAGGGCTTTCTTGGCAATCACCGGTTCTGTGTCGTGCAGAATGAAGACATTTTTGTCCTCTGTCTGCGAGAAAAAGCCGCCGGAGATATCAATATCCCTGCCTTCATCCGGAGATTGTCGACAGGGAAGGAAAAAAATATCTGGGATACCCTGGTGCGGTTGGGGGAGAGTGGTCGTGTCGATCAAACTCATATCGGGTACGAAGGGTATCGGCCGGCGACTGCGTAGTGACGCGCTCCGCCACCCGTTCCTTCGTTTGAACCTCACCCACCCCGTCCAAAGCGCTTGCGCTTCTGGGCGGGTTATTTTTTTTCTGATAGAATATCCTTTAGGACTTACGCGTTTGACCAAGGTCGAGGCAAAAGGCGAGGATGTTGCGAGGCGTAGTAGAGCTACGGCGAGCAAGAGCAGAGCCTTTTAACGAAGAGATTGGTCAAACCCCTGTGGCTTCCGCCATGGGAAGTTCCACAATTACAGGACTCCCGGGCGGAAGCGCGTAAGTCCTACTTACTATGATTTCCTTTGTTATTGATATCCTGGTTCAGTTTACCGTTGGCGTTATCGGCGCCACGGGCTACGTTGGTGTTTTCTCTTTAATGCTGTTTGAAAGTGCCGGTATCCCAATTCCTTCCGAGGTGATCATGCCGTTTGCCGGATTTCTCGTCGCCGCGGGGAAAATGGGCTTGTGGCAGATCGTCCTGCTTGGCGCCCTGGGAAATCTTGCCGGATCACTGCTTGCGTATTGGATCGGGGCGCGAGGCGGGCGGCCGTTTTTGGAAAAATACGGGCGCTATATCCTTATTTCCAAATACGATCTCGATCTTGCAGATCGCTGGTTTTTGAAATACGGCGAGTGGACGGTATTTTTTGGACGGCTCTTGCCGGTGATTCGCACCTATATTTCTTTTCCGGCGGGCGTGGCAAAAATGAATCTTAAAACTTTCTCGTTCTATACATTCCTGGGCGCGTTGCCATGGTGTCTGCTTTTTGGCTGGCTCGGGGTCAAGATGGGGAGCCATTGGGAGCTCATCCGTGAGAAGCTCCATAATTTTGATCTGGCCATTGCCTTCCTTGTTGCCGCGGCAATAGGGTGGTACGTCTGGAGGCACCTGAAACATCAAAAGCATCCGCTTTAAAAAAAGACTCCCCGTCGTCGGGGAGTCTTTTTTCTACGCTATCTCTTCTTCCTCCTCCGCGACATTGGCCTTGCAGGTGCAGTTGGACTCGGCCTCATCGCACAGCTCGCACTTCGGCTCCATGGGGAGCTGGCAGACGGGACAGACGCCTTCGTCGCCCTCGTGTCCGCAGCCGGGACATTTTTGCATATGCCGTGTTGTTAAAATTTAAAAAGCTTGGAAACAGTATAGCAAAAATTTTGTTGTCAAAAAATACCCGCGCAATTCAGGTATGAACTGGCGGGCGAAGTTGGCGACGGTCTTGTAAATGGCCAGCGGGCTTTTTCGAGTTCGTGGCCGTGCTACTCTTTCACCTGCGAGTGTGCGAGCGCGATAACGGCAGATCATGTCCGCTTTCGGCTTTGATGGTTGGCGTAAAGAGCGCTTTGGGGAGCCGCGCGCCGTCGGTGAGTCCAGAGATGAGATGGCGCCCACACACTGAGCCGGGCGTTATTAAATATGTTTTTAAAACAAGACGCGAGTTATGTGGCGTGAGCGTGTCTACCTATCTCTTCCCCCCCCGATGCGGACTTCATCCCGCCCACCGGGAAAATAACGTAAAAGGTGGCCCCTTTATTTTTTTCACCGTCAGGGGCAAGTTCGCCCGGGGAGAGAAACCAAATTGTGCCGCCGGAGTGATCAACGACGGATTTGACGATATAGAGCCCTAAACCCGTTCCCTCGGTGTCCATTTGGCGGACATTGTCGGCGCGAAAGAGTTTGGTAAAAATTTTGCCCTGCTGGTTTTTGGGAATTCCGTATCCCGTATCGCTGATGGTTATGGCCATGACAGGTTCGGCCATGGTTTTGCCACCGATGGTTTCGCCTTTCTCCCGCGTACGGATGTCGAGGGAGACACGGCCTTTCTCCGGCGTATATTTTACGGCGTTTGAGAGGATGTTTTGCAAAATAATGCGCAGAAGTTTCGGGTCGGCATTGAGAGCGGGGAGGGGTTTTCCGTACTGTTGCTTTACTTTTATTTTTTTCGGTTCAATCATGGGATGAAGCTCTCCCATAACGTCCCGCGCCAGCTTTTCTATATCCGTCTGCTCGGTTTCTATGGTGAATGTTCCCATTTCGAGGCGCGAGACGTTAAGCAGGGAATTGACCAATTCCACCATGCGCTGATTGCCGGCATAGATTTCCTTGAGGTACTCTTTTTGGGTTTTGCTCGCTTTCCCTGCATCGCCCGAAAGGAGCATTTCTGCGTACCAATTGACAGCCGAAAGGGGGGTGCGCAACTGGTGGGAGGCAAGCGAGATGAATTCGTTTTTGGCCTTTTCCACCTCGCGCTCTTTGGTAATATCGCGGATGACGACCACCACCCCGAAGATTTTTTTCTCTACGATGAACGGAGCCGCAGTAATATGCGCCAAGAATTTACTCCCATCTTTGTGATTGAAGACATAATCCTGAATTCTGGTTTCGCCGCTCCGGAGCGTCATACCAGAAGCGCGTTTTTCTTGGGGTAGGGTTTTGCCATCCTCGGTTTCAGCGCGAATCACGTCAAAAAAAGTTTTTCCGTGGAAATCCGCCATTGAAAGACCGAGCATCTCCTCGGCTTTTTTATTGATCAGAAGAACGCGTTCGCGGGTATCAAGCGCAAAAATTCCCTCGCCGATGCTTTGCAAGGTGGCTTTAACTTTTATTTTCTCTTTCTCCGTTTCAGTCGCCCTTATCTTCAGACTCTGTTCGAGTTTCAGGCGATTGGTGATGTCTTCCTCGGTTCCGATAAAACCGATCGTGACACCAATTTGATTGATCACCGGCGATATTTTTGTCAAAGCGATGTACTGCTCTCCGTTTTTTCTTGTATTTTTGATCTCCCCGATAAATGCTGGTATGCTTTTTGGATTTCTCGCCGTCATCCACATTTTTTTCTTTTCCCAAAGATCCCGAAAAAACTCCGCGTTCATATTTCCCCCCCAGAGCCTTGGCGTGTTGCCTTGCATTTCGGAAAATGTATAGCCAGTGGTTTCCTGCGCCGCTCGGTTGGCATAGATGATAACCCCATTGGTGTCGGTGATGATCATATGGTTGGTCGAACTTTCCACGGCAAAACGATAGACCGATTGAAAGACGCTCTTGAACGCGTTGGAACGGGCGAGCCTCTCTCTCAGTTTTTCAGAAAGTGAACTGATAAAAAAAGTCAGAATACTGACGAAACTTACGCTCGTGAGACTCAAAAGTATTCTCGAAGGGTTGTATTGGAAGGGCGTGAGTCCGATGGAAGAAAGCAGGTAGATCAGTCCAATCAAGGCCGCATAGACGACTGTCCAGATCGTTCCCCCCACGATGCCTTTGAAGAAAAAAGCGATGATAGGAAAAAAATAAAGCCAGTAGGTTGCGCTTCCCATTTGTGCGCCTTGATACAGCGCAAGGAGCGTGAGGAGCATGGAAAAAGTGATGACTCCGTGGGACGCGACCGCCAAGTTTTTATGGAGTTTGTAGGCGATGTAGCTAAAAAAAGATATGCAAAATCCAATGTAGGGGATGTAGTTTTGGGAAAATGGTATGCCGGAGAAGGAATAATACAAACCGATTCCTCCGGAAAAAATAGCGGCAAACAGGCAAGAGTAAATAAACATGTTCCCAAGCATGATTTTTTCGAGCCCGTCGGGGTCGCTTTTCACTCTTTTTGTGTCGTCAAGCAACACCTGGTCAAGGATGGGGTTTTTCGCGGCCGGATAGTATTGTTCGAAGCGCATGTTTGCCGCGGGAATGCCGGATTTTTTCAATTTTTTCGATACATCATCGACCATGCCTTGCGGTCCACAGATAAAATAGGTCGCGGATTGCGCTTGGGGGATGCGGGACAAAACAGCAGAGTCAAAAATACCAACATGTTTAATGAACCGCACGCCGCTTTTTTCCGTAATCTGTTTCAGCTCGTCCCGTAAAAACTCTTTCTCTTTTTTGGAATTCAAGAAAATAAGCGTTATCGCCGGGTGATCAACAAGACGGTCAAAAGAACGCAGGATGCCCAGGAATGGCGCGATCCCGACGCCTCCGGCGATATAACAGATATGTGAGCCGGTATTTTTGTCAACGACAAACGTTTGTCCATGCGGGCCGTTGATGTGTACCTTGGAGCCAGCAGGCATGGCCAGGAGTGTTTTTTTGTATCCGGAATCGGACGCGCGGAAAAGAATGGAGAGAGAGTTCTGTTGTACGCAAGAGGATGTAATGGAAAATGCGCGCCGTTCGCCTTTTGGGTCGCTTGAGGCGAGTTTTGGGAGAATGAGCCAGATATACTGTCCCGGGTGGAAAAGGATTTTTCCCACGCGGAGGAGCTTGAATGTCAGCTCGAAAACATCACCCTCGAGTTGTTTTTTGCTCTGAAAGGTGGCTTCAAAAATCATAAAAAGCACGTGCTTTATTCAAAGCGGAAAATACTTTTTGAAAATATTTCTTTTTTGGAATTTCGAAAGCCTCTCTGTTTATCGCGTAATGCTGATCGTCGCGCTTTGTTCGGCATCGGGTGCCACAACCGTGATGCGACCATTGGCGGATTTTTTGATTTCGTAGCCGGCGCCGTTGGTCGAGGAACCCGTTGGGTCGGCGGGCATGGTGACCAGGTATTCTTCAAGGGTGGTCAGCACGGAAAGATCAATCAGGCCGGTGCAGGTGGCGGAGGTTTTGCAGATTTCCGTCTGGGTGGTGGTGATGAGAGAAGGAAGCGTTCCACTGTTATCAATGGTGTATTGGTACACGGCGTTCAAAATTGTGTTCACGTCCGCGCGCCTCTGCGCGTTACGCGTATCCCCGAGCTGTTTGTTGGGATTGATTGCTAAAATAACAATGCCCGCCAAAATGGCGATCGCCGCCACCACAAGCAGAATTTCAAGCAGGGTAAAACCTTTCATTTTTTTTACCGTCATATTATCGTGTGTCATATTATCGCGTGATTGTCATGCTGGTGCCCTGTTCGGCTAAAGGGCCGCTGACAGTGATGCGGTTGTACGTGTCTTTTTTAATTTTGTAGCCGGTGCCATTGGTGGCGCATCCGAGGGGACAGATGGGATCAATCGGGAGGGAAACCAGATATTTTTCGCTGGCGGTCAGTACGGAAAGGTCAAGGAGATCGGAACAGGAGCCGGCGTCGGTTTTGCAGATTTCGGTGAGGGTTGTTCCGATGGAAGTGGGAAGGGATCCGCTGTTATCGAGGGAATACTGATACACAGCATCAAGGAGCGTGCGAATATCGGAACGCCTCTGCGCGTTACGCGTATCCCCGAGCTGTTTGTTGGGATTGATTGCTAAAATAACAATGCCCGTCAAAATGGCGATCGCCGCCACCACAAGCAGAATTTCAAGCAGGGTAAACCCCCTCACCAAAGAGTGGCACTCCTTATTTTTGACCAGCGTTTTTTGGATTGCCGATGGATCGGTGGCAGACGCGCATCCGGAGTGTTTTGGTGTGGGGGCAAGGCCGGAACGATGGGGTTGAGGAGTATTGATTGTCATAAACAGGGTTAAAAATCGGCGACTTCTTGCCATGAAACCGTTTGAATGGAAGGGTTGATGGCGTTGATAATCACTTTCACTTTTCGAGTTATGGTGTTCACGAGTCCGGATGTGATGACCGTGCGGTTTTCTCCGCCCTGGCTTGTTACCGTGTAACTGCAGGTGCCCTGGCCGAGCGTGAGGTTGCCGGTGCCGGTAAAGGATGAGGCGTTTCGTATTTGTCGCAGGCCCTCTTCCGCGCAGGAGTTGGCAAGGGCACGTGCCCCGCCGGATTGGTCTCCCGCGAAGCTCGTCCTCAAAAAGCCGACGCCCAACAGGAGGAGGGATGTGGCGATGGCGATGCCGATGGCTCCCACGATCAATACGCTCATGAGAGTGGCATACCCATCACGGGGTTTAGTATACCAGAGATTATTTTGTTGAGGAAGCATAGGTTTTTATGGTTGGCGGAGTGTCGCGGAGGCAGTGAATGTTTTTTGAAATTGATATTCATTGCGTCCGGTGGGATTCACGTGCGTCAGCGTAAAATTGACTCGCACCGCGCCCGGGGTGCCGGTGTGGGAAAGATTTTGGAATGTGAGACCGGAGACGGTTACTCGAGAGTTTGTCAGCACCATTGGCGACCCTGCGCCTTCGGTGATTCGCAGGGCGTCGCTTGAGAGGTCAAATACCGTCGGATCGTTTGCCCCCGTTATAACATTCAGAGTAAGCGAGGATGCGTTGTTTCCTTGGATCGGCGATGTGATGCTTTCCGCGTTCCGGATGATTTGCGCCATCATATGCAACGCCGCGGCGCCTTGCTGTTCCACCTCGGCCACGGTTTGATTTTTCACCCGAGATTCGAGCAGGGTGGAGAGAAAGAGCGTCATCGTGAGCAAAAGCAAAGAAGAAAGCCCGACATAGAGCAGGAGTTCCACCAGCGTAAAGCCCTGGCGTCCGTCGTTTGTGAGTTCCACAAAATTATTTGTAATTGACTCTAATTTCCGACACCTCTGGCGTGCTCGCTCCGTCACCGGCAAAATCTACCCGATATTGCACCCATCGGTTGCCGTTCAAGTCGGTACTGATGAGCGTGCCATAGTGATTGGTGAAATAGGTGCCCGCTCCCGTGGCGCCATACCACGATGTCCATACACCTGGCGTGCCCGAGGCGTCCGGAGCGGTACGCACCTGAAATTTGATCGTGCACGCGGGCGAACAAGAGGGGAGAGTCTCGTCCCATTCTATCACCTGCACCGGAGAGGCGTCGCTCATATTAAACGCCGAAGAGGTCAAGGTTCCCGAGGTTTGATACAGCGCCGAGCGGGTGAATTTGATAATGATGCCGGTGTTGCCTCCCGCCCAGCCGAGGAGGGACGACGACATGGCGACTGTATTGAGTTGGGAGCCCGTGGGAGAAGTCGCGGACACCCACGATGCGCCGTTAAAATGATAGATGGCTCCGCCGTTTCCCACGACCCAGCCGTCTACTGACGAAGGCATGTCCACCGCGTACCAGGTTTGGGTGCCGGTGTCTTGGAAAAGCGACCAGCTCGTGCCGTTCCATCGCCAGATATTTCCCGAAGCGCCCGATGCCCACACATCCGAGGCCGAGATTTTGGAAACACTTTCAAGATTGATGCCGGCGGTAGTAATAAGCGACCAGCTCGTGCCGTTGTAGCGGATGATAACACCAGTATCTCCCACCGCCCAAAGGTCGCTCGCCGCAACAATCTCAATATCATTCAAGGCGCTTGCCGTCGGCGAAGTGGAGGAAGACCAGCTCGTGCCGTTGTAGGAGAGGATAGCCCCGCCGCTCCCGACTATCCAACCGGAGGTGACCGAGACCATGGCGATGCTGTTCCAGCTCGTGGTACCGGTATCCGTAAATTCACTCCATGTGGCACCGTTGTAGTGGTAAATTTTCCCCGAAGCGCCCACGGTCCAACCGTCGGTGGCCGAGACCATGGCGATGCCGTACAGATTTTCGGCGCCGACGTCTTGATTCAAGAGCCACGACGTTCCATTATAGTGTAAAATTTGTCCACTACCCGCCACTGCCCAAATATCAGAGGAAGACAGAATAAAAATATCATTAATGGCCTGTGTGGTGGGCACGCCGTAGAAAAGGGTAATGTCATCGAACTCCGGCGTCTGGGTGCCAAGCGTTCCCCGCGTGAGCGTGGTGCGGTATTCCAGATACCGACCGGCGGGAGAGGCGATATCGGATCCAAACTCATCCGCCAGTTCCGCGCTCCATGCCGACCACGTACCATCCGGGGTGGCGGTTTCTCCGGTACGTGTGGCAATGGTGATACTGTCGCTTCCAGGGATTACTTGCGTCCATGAAAGCACGCTCCACCCGGTGCCCGCGGCGCCCGAATCCAAAATTCGCGATTCAAAAGTGCCGGACGCCACATAGAAACTTCCGTATCGCGCAAAGACGCCGGTATTGCCGACAATCCATCCGCTTGAGGAGGAAGACAGTGAAATTGCGTTCCATGTTTGCGTGCCGGTATCCGTAAAAAGCGACCAGCTTGTGCCGTTCCAGTGCCAGATGTTACCGACGGCACCCGCGGCCCAGACGTCGTTTGACGCAACCGCGGATATACCGTTGATATTGGCGGACGATACAATGGTAGATTCGGTCCAGCTTGATCCGTTCCATTGCGCGAGTACCCCGCCGTTTCCCACAGCCCAGCAGTCCGAGGCGGAGGCGCACGCCACTCCGTTCCATGTTTCCGTGCCGGTGTCGGTATGAAGCGACCACGCCGTGCCGTTGTAGCGCCAGATATTGCCCGCCGTTCCCACGGCCCAACCGTCGGTGGCGGAGATCATGTCGATTCCTTGGACGGCGGGCGTGCCAAGATCAATAACTTCCGCCCAAATCGTTCCATTGTAGCGCAAAATTTTTCCGGAGGCGCCGCCGGCCCAGATGTCGCTTGCGGAAACATGGTCGAGCGCCAAAAGATCATTAGTGACGACCGTTTTTCCATAGGTGATTTCAATATCATCGAGTTCCGGAGTCTCGGTGGGGGTGGTGCCGCGCGTGATGGTGACGCGATATTGCAAATAGCGGCCGTTTGCGACGCTCAAAGATGATCCGGCAGGGGTTGTCACTTCGCTCGAGTATGCCGACCATGAACCGTCAGGAGTCGAGGTTTCTCCGGTGCGTACGGCCACGGTGACATCCGATCCTGCAGTCAACACTTCCGTCCACGAAGCCGTGTCCCACGAGGCGCCCGCGGCTGTGCTGTCAATAATTTCCGATTCAAACGTGCCCGAGGCCGCGTAGTTTCCGGTCGCATAATTAAAAATCGATCCGCCATTACCCACAGCCCAGCCCGAAGTGCTCGAAAGCACGGCAATGTTATTGCGAACTTGAGCACCAGTGTCAGTAAAAAGCGACCAGCTCGCTCCGTTGTAATGCCAGATCATTCCCGTGGCGCCCGCGGCCCAAATATCCGAGGCGGAAACAATAGAGAGTGCGTTTATGTCTTGGGCTTGAGTTTCGATGGATTCGCTCCAGCTTGTGCCGTTGTAATGCGCAAGCGCGCCAGAATCGCCGACAGCCCAGCAGTCCGAGGCGGAAGCGCACGCCACATCATTCCATGTTTCGGCGCCGGTGTCGGTAAATTCGCTCCAGCTTATGCCGTTGTAGTGCCAGATTTTTCCCGAAGCTCCAGCGGCCCAAATGTCGGAAGTGGAGAGCGCGGTTACTCCAAGCGCGCTCGTGGCGGTCGGGAGGGAGGATTCCGTCCAGCTTGCGCCGTTCCAGTGCGCGAGATCTCCGCCATTGCCCACCGTCCAGACGTCACCCGAAGCAATCGCCGCCACGTCATTCCATGTTTCCGTGCCGGTGTCGGTATGAAGCGACCACGCCGTGCCGTTGTAGTGCCAGATATTTCCCGCCGCGCCCCCGGCCCAACCGTCGGTCGCCGTACGCATCGCCATACCGCGCACCTCGGCGCCGCCGAAGTCAATGGTCTCGCTCCAATTCGTGCCGTTGTAATGAATGATTTTGCCGCTCGCGGCTGCGCCCCAAATGTCTGATGCGGAAACAACACTGATCGCGTTGATATCCTGCGCGATGAAACCGCTATTGGCGTGCGCGGCCCATGATGCCGTGGTGGTAAGCGTTATATCGGTCGCCGTGCCGCTTCCGTTCACTTGGGTGCCGGCAAAAGTACCGCCGTCAAAATCAGTATCGGTCGTATCAAGGGCGGTTTGCCCGAGATCCTGCGACCATGCCGTTCCGTTATAATGATACCGTTTGCCGTCTGCGCCAATAGTCCAACCGTCCGAAGCCGACGGCATGGTGATGGAATACAAATTTACCGCACCGATATTCGTATGTTCCGCCCACAAAATGCCGGTATTGTGATAAATGGATCCGCCGTTTCCCGCGGCCCAGCCGTCGGAGCTTCCAAGGGCGAAAACATCATTCACGTTGTCGGTGATGTGCGCGTCGATGGTCCACCCCGATCCGTTGTAGACATAGATGTCGCCGCTGGCGCCCACCACCCAGCCCAAAGAGGACGAAGTGAGAAAGATCGCATGCCACACATTGCCGCCAGTATCCGTATCCTGACTCCAGCTTGTGCCGTTCCAGCGCCAAATTTTTCCCGAAGCGCCCACGGCCCAGACATCGGTCGCGGTGCGCGCGAAAATATCGTTCAATTTTGTGGTGCCGATATCCGTGAATTCGCTCCAAATGACGCCGTCCCAGTGAAGTATTTTTCCCGAAGCGCCCACGGCCCAAACATCCGAAGAAGAAACGATTGAAATACCATAGAGATTGTTCGTGACCGGGGACGAGGCCGCCGACCAGATAGTGCCGTTATATTGATAAATTTCTCCGCCGTTTCCAACAGCCCATCCGTTGGTCGCGGAAGCCATGGCGATGCTGTTGAGTGTGGTTGTTCCGATATCAATAAATTCGCTCCAGCTGGTGCCGTTGTAATGGAAAATTTTTCCGTCATTTCCCACGGCCCATCCATCGGAGGAAGATATAAAAAAAACGCCATTCAATTGGGTGGTGCCGACGTCCGTGTGTTCGCTCCAGCTTGTGCCGTTCCAGCGCCAAATTTTTCCTGAAGCGCCCACGGCCCAACCATTGGAAGTGGAAAGCATATACAGACCGTAGATACTGTTGCTCCCCGTATCCGTAAAAGGACTCCATTTCACGCCGTTGTAGCGCACGATTTCGCCGCCGTTTGCCACCGCCCACACATCCGTGGCGGAAAGCGCGAACACGTCGTTCAAATTTTGCGCGGTCACGGTCGATGGTTCGAGCGCCCATTCGTTCGTGGAAGAAACAGCCAAGCGAACATCGGCATCGGAGCCGGTGCCGCTTATCGCCGTATTAGAAACCGTACCCTGACTGAAATTCGTGTCCGAAGTATCAGTGAAAGAGGATCCACCCGAAACGCTCCATGTGCCGTCGGGCGCGCCCGCAAGCTGAATTTTTCCCGCCGTTCCGTTGTCCGCGCCAGACTCGGAAGAATATTTTGTGCTGTCCGACCAGACGCTCTGTCCGCTCCCGCCGGACCATTCCGTTTGTGTCCAATTTGTTGAATCCCAGTTGGTAAGGTAGGTGGTTTGTGAAACGTTTCGCGCTATGCTACCGGTGCTCCATGTAACGCTCGCGGTCGCTTGTTTGGTATGGGGATCCGTGTACACCGCGGGGCACGAGGCGATCTGATAGCTCCCATTGCGGCAGATATCGGCAAAAGTGATGGTGCGCGTGAATCCGTCCGATGTGTCAGTGGAACCTTCGCCCGAAAATGTCCATTGATTGGAAGCAATCGCCACCGTGCTTTGACTATAGCGCAATTCATTCCACGCGGCATCCCGTATATTCCGCATCGCTTCAAGCGCTTCTTCCGCAAAGAATACGGCGTGACTGCGCTCTCCCGCGATTGACGTGGATTGCTGGCCATACAGCAAACTTCCGACAAATGCCGTGGTAAAGAGCGCAAAAAGCGCGGAGGCTAAAATCGCCTCCACTGTGGAAAAACCAGCCGAACATCTAGTAGCTCGGGACGCCTTGCGCGTTGATGATGATATTTCTCGTTTCATTGGTGTTGGAAGTGAGGGTAATAGTGCCGGTGGCGGAGGGCAGTCCAGTGAGTTTTGAAAAAACGATTTCGCTCACTCCCGAAGGAGTGATGCTCGAAGACAGATCAATTGTCTCGTCGTAATCCGTGTCGCGCGTGGCAAAACTTGCGCCCTTGAAAAGGGTCACCTGTCCGTTTTGAATGAAGGCGCCCCATGTGGTGTCGCCTTCCGATGCTCGCGAGAGCGCTTGGGCGCGTCGGATATTTTGGGCTATTTCCGTGGCGGTGATATCGAGCGCGTTTCTGGTTTGAAAAGATTGAAAAATCGGCGCCCCGATGCCGGCAAGGAGGGAAAGAATAGCAACCGATAAAAGCACCTCGAGAAGGGTAAACCCATACACCAAATGTCGACGTCCATGATATTGGGATAAGTTGTTTCGTGCGTGAGGCATCCGTTTATCCCCGCGCTTACGCAAAGAGCATTCTGGTGTGTGGGTAAACCCGTGTTTCATATGGTGTATATCCTATTGCGTTTGTAGGCCGCCAATCAGACTGTAGATTGGCAAAATAACCGCAAGTGCCACTGCTACCACGCCAAACCAAACGATGACAAGCAAGATTGGTTCAAGGATGACTATGAGATTTTTGGTTGTCACTTCATTTTTCACTTCATAATTTTGGCTGACGCGGACAAGCGCCTCGGGGAGGCGTCCGGATTTTTCCCCGGTGATGACGAGCTGCTGAACCGGAGTGGGCATCAATCGCCGCAGGCCACGGTAACGGGCGAAAGATTTTTCAAAGGAATTACCCTCTTCTACGCTTTCCGAGAGGTATTGGTAGAATTTTTTGTAGTGGGGGAAGACCGTCGCCCCGGAAAGTGATTCAATGGCTTGTGTTATCGGCAGTCCCGCCTGAAGCAGGGTACCCAAAAGATAGCCGAAGCGCGCGAGTTCGATTTCCTGAATAATTTGTTTGATACCCGGGATGACAAAGAGAATAGCCTGCCCTATGCGCCGGGTTTTTGGAAAAAAGAAAATAAGGTAGATCAATGTAGAAAGTCCAAGGATGACAAGCGGGACCACGATATTGCCATAGGCGCCCAAAAAAGTGCCGAACGCTATGAGGAGTTTGGTGACGAGGGGGAGCTCAATGCGGAGCTGGCTAAAAACGAGTGAAAGTTTTGGGAGAATAAACCACGCGATGCCGATGCCGACCGTGAGGGTAAGCCCAAGGACAAAGACGGGGTAGAGCATGGCCGAGCGGATTTTGGACTGGAACGAGCGTTCTTTTTCCTGCTGGGCGCTGATGACGCGCAGATTTTCGGCGAGTTTGCCGGAATTCTCGCCGATGTGTACGAGCGATACGGTATGCTCGGCAAAGATATTCGCGCTCTGAAGCGCGCGCCAAAAGGGCGAACCGGATTCGATATTCTCGCGCATGGTCGCAATCGTGCGGCGCATTTTCCTTGAGCGGAGGTCGCCCGCGACGGCATCAATCGCCTCAAGTACGCCCATGCCCGAGGCAATGAGCAGACTGATATTTTCGATGAAATAGGTACGCTCTTTGCCGGCCAAAAATGCACCGGCAAGCGCCCGGATGTCCAGCCATGCGGACGGCTGAAAGTCCTTCCGCTTCATAGGGATTTATGATTTGAGCGAGCGCGCATCAGAGAGGAGCATATCCGCGGGCGGCTCGGCAACGCGCAAAAGTTCTTCGACCGTAGTGACACCATTTTTAACTTTTTCGATGCCGTCCTCAAAAAGAGATTTTGAACCCTGTTGTCTGGCTACCCGCCATATTTGCTGGGTGGAAGGGGATTGGAGGATGAGATTTTGCATTTCAGGAGTCATCCGTATGAATTCAAAGATTGCCGTGCGGCCTCGATAGCCCGTAAGACTGCAGGCGGCACATCCCTGTCCCTTATAAAGAGTGAGATTTTTTTTACCGAAAAGTTTTTCCGCGAGTTTCGATCCAAAAGGAAGCGTGCTCGGGCGGACGACAATACTGTGCCTGCAGTGTTCGCAGATTTTTCTGACCAGTCGTTGGGCGATCATAAGTTCAAGTGTTGAGGCGAGCAAAAATGGTTCCGAACCCATATCGAGCAGGCGGGGAATGGACGTGGCTGCGTCGTTGGCGTGGAATGTGGATAAAAGGAGATGCCCCGTGAGCGCCGCGTTAACGGCAATTTCAGCGGTTTCTTCGTCGCGGATTTCCCCGACCATGATGATGTCGGGATCCTGGCGGACAATGGAACGCAGGCCTTTTGCAAAAGTGAGATTGGTTTGTTGATTCACCTGTATCTGATTGGCGCCGTGGACTTTATATTCCACGGGGTCTTCGATGGTGGTGATGTTCACGTCGGGTCGGTTCAGTATTTTGAGCAGGGCATAGAGGGTGGTGGTTTTGCCAGAACCGGTGGGACCGGTGACCAAGATCATGCCGAAAGGTTTGGCGGCCGCTTCTTTCAGCATGCGCTGGTGGGTTTCGGAAAGGCCGAGGTTTTCGAGGGTGAAATTCTGCACATAGGCCGCGAGCACGCGCAGGACGACTTTTTCGCCGTCGATGGTTGGGGCCACCGAGGTGCGCAGGTCGGCCTCGGCACCCTCTCTTTCATAGTGCATGGAGCCATCTTGGGCGGAGAAATGTTCATCGATTCTCAAGCGGCTTTGGACCTTGATGCGGTTCAAGATATTTTCGTAGTATTCTTTTGGGATCCTGCCGGCTTCTTGAAGGACGCCGTCAATGCGGAAACGGACAAGGATTTCTTCTGGTTGCGGCTCGAAATGGATGTCGGAGGCGCGGTAGGAGAGCGCGTCCGAAAGTATTTCCTCGATGATTTCCGGGGCGACCCGCCTTTGCTTCTCGATGATTTTGGAAAAACGCGTTTCGAGGGATTTGCGGTATTGGGTGAGTATGTTGTCGATGTCTTCGGGGAGGGAAAAGGCTAGAGAGATTTTTTTTCCGGGAAAAAGCGTTCGGAGACTTTCCATCAATTTGGGCTGTTTGGGGTTGTCGGTGGTGATGACTGTCTTTTTTTCATCGAAAAGCACCGCGCGATATTTAAAGGCGGCTTCCTGCGAGATTTTCATCACCTGTTCATGGGAGGGGATATTGGAATTTAGATCCGCGTAGGGAACGGCCAAAACCTCGGCCATGGCCTGGCCGAGTAAGTCTTTATTGAGGATCCCTTCGTTCAAAAAATAGTCGGCGAGGGAGGTTCGGTTCGCTTTTACGTATTTTTCCGCTTCCTTGATATCCTCCTCCGTTGCGTAATTTCCTTTGAGCAGACCCTGTTTGAGGAGTTGGTCGTCAACTCGCATACGAGGGTTTATTTTTTCTTCAAAATTTGCTCCACGCGCGTTACGATATCCGCGATGGGTGTGTTGGATTTTATATAAAATTCGAGCGCGCCGAGTTCCCGGGCGCGTTTTTCGTCGCCCCCCTGGCTTAAATTGGATAATATGATCACCGGCGTCTTGTTTCCTTTTTGCTTGAGCTCGGTCAATACCGCGAAACCGTCGAGCTTCGGCATGATGAGATCGAGGAGAATAAGATCAACGGAATGGGTTTTAAGCAAATCGAGGCCCTGCTCGCCGTCGTAGGCGACGACTGCGTCAAAGCCGCCGTGGGCGAGCTTGAGCTCAAGCGCGCGAGCCATGGGTTTTTCGTCCTCGACGATAAGGATTTTTTTCTTTTTTTGAGTTGGCATAAAATTAGTGAATATCCCAAAGGGGAGAATTAACAGAGTATCTTCAGTATAGCAGTTTTTTGGGAGGGAAGAAAATCCCTGTATTCGTCAATGACATATTGCACTCCTTCTGTGAATAAGTGTCTTGAATATAT
>JBBTTG010000047.1:0-5304 GCA_038064355.1 Patescibacteria group bacterium | reverse complement strand
TTTCCGAGGCCTGGATTCCCGCCTCCGCGGGAATGACACCCCTAAATGGGTTTTTCTCGTAAGTCCTATAGCATACCTAAAACGTGTTACAATAGGACTTACGCGTTTGACCAAGGTCGAGGCAAAAGGCGAGGATGTTGCGAGGCGTAGTAGAGCTACGGCGAGCAAGAGCAGAGCCTTTTAACGAAGAGATTGGTCAAACCCCTGTGGCTTCCGCCATGGTAAGTTCCACAATTACAGGACTCCCGGGCGGAAGCGCGTAAGTCCTATATAATAAACTTGATTTAATTATCCCTACACGCTACCGCCTACTCACTCCTCCCTATGCAACACCCTCTCGACAATCCGAAGCTCATCAAACGCCTTGATTCGCGCAACGTGCTCCCGTCGGTCGAACAATTCTCGTCCCAATGCCGCGATGCCTGGCGCGAGGCGACTACCATCAGTCTCCCCGCCGCTTACCGCAAGGTGTCCAATATCGTCCTGGTCGGCATGGGCGGATCGGCCTTGGGCGCACATGTTGTCAAAACCGCCATCCCCTTGCGCATACCCATGGCTATCGTTAATGATTACCGTCTCCCTGATTACGCGGGCAAAAACACCCTCGTTGTGCTCTCCAGCTATTCCGGAACCACCGAAGAGGTGCTTTCGGCGGCGCAAGAAGCACAAGAGAAAAAAGCCAAAATCCTCGTCATCGCTACAGGCGGCGCCCTGGCGGACTTCGCCAAGAAAAATCACGCCCCCATCTACCGATTCACCCCTCTCCATAATCCCTGCGGCCAGCCACGGCTTGGCGCCGGATATACCCTGATAGGACTCTTGGCCATCCTTAAGACGCTCGGACTCGCCCGTATCTCGGGAAACGAGGTGAAAGACGCCATCGCCGGTATTGATATTTTTGCGGAAAAACTCGGCCCCGCCACACCCTTTACCGAAAATCCCGCCAAACAGCTTGCAAAAACACTTGAAAAAAAGATTATCTTCATTGCCGCTTCGGAACACCTCGTGGGAAGCGCCCATATCATGGCCAACCAAATCAACGAAACCGGAAAACAGTTTGCCGCCTATTTTCCCCTCCCAGAAATGAACCATCACCTTTTGGAAGGGCTCACCTTTCCCAAGGAGCTCAAAAAATACGCGCACTTCCTTTTTTTGGAATCCGATCTCTATCACCCGCGCACACAAAAACGCTATCCCCTCACCCAGGAAGTCGTTCGCAAGCAAGGATTCTCGGCCTCCTCATGGCATCGCTCCACGCCTTCTCGTATAAGCCAGGCGCTTGAAGCCATTGCCTTCTCCGGATTTATGACATTTTACCTTTCCCTCCTGAATGACATTGACCCAAGTGAGATCCCGTGGGTGGAGTACTTTAAGAAAAAGATGGCATCATAAAAAACACCCCGTCGAGTCTGTCGGGGTGTTTTTTATTTTTCCCGCTCTTTAATCCCCGTCTATTGAGTATTCGCCCCGCCGACGCAGTCCTGCCAGGCTCGCAGCTCTTTTTTGCACGACACCTTTGCCGCAACACACTGGTTATATTCTTCAAATTTTGCATCACACTGCCCGCCGCGGAAGAAGGGCTTTTTCCATACCGCATCAAGGAGTTTGCGTTCCACGTACACGGCAATGGAATACGACGAGAGCACAATCAAAATTCCCACCGCCGCGCGGAGGATCGTGGCTTTTGCTTTTTTAATCTTTTCTTCTTCTCCGTTTGATGTCATCCATAACGCTCCGGCATACACCGTGAGCACCGCAAAAATCACTCCAATGAGCAGGAGCAATTGCTTGACAAGATTGGCAAGGAAAAAACGAATATCCGACTCGCGCAATGCCTCAATCGGCAGATTATACCCCTGTGCCGCGGCCGATGTTCCTTGTTTTGTGATTTCCTTTACCAAATCCTGACTGATCGGCGAAGGAATCTGCGCCATGGCCGGAACAGCCAATAGGGTGTAGCCAATAGATAGGAGAATAAAAATTCCAAGGATTGTTTTTTTCATACTGTAGATCGTCGATTCACAAAATGTTCTGCCTTCCTTCCCCTCGACTTCCCCCTTTCGCAAAGGGGGATTGAGGGGGATTTTTCCCAGCCCTTTGGCACAAATCCCTCTCTACCTCTCCCTTTTGCAAAGGGAGAGAAAATCCCTCGGCCTTTGACCACTCCATTACGGCAACGTTTTTATCCGTATCAAGCCGCTTTCTTTCTCTGTCGGCGTTGTCAATCCGCGCAGGACAAAATTCACCACAGCCCACGATGCAAAAACAATGAGGAGTCCGATAGTCGCGCGGGTGATCCGCGTCTTTGCTTTTTTGACCACTTCTTCTTTTTCTCCCGCCAGCATCCATTGAATACCGGAAAACACCACGATCGCGGTAAAGGCAATACCCGTAACCGAGGTGACCATTGTGATAAGTACCCCTATCCTGCCTGGGATGGTTGACGTTGGTTTATCGGTGTCATATCCGCCGCTGTGGAAGAGCGCCTGCTGACGGCAATCAGCTTCGAGGCTGGTGAGGATACAGTCTTTGCATGTGGGCGGCGCGCAGGTCGGGGCGGGCGGATCCGGCGTAGCTAAAACCGCCGGAATAGTGTATGGCGTGTAGACAGCAGCCAAGAGGATAAAGATACCGACGATTGTTTTCTTCATAGTGTATATGCCTTCGACTACGCTCAGGCAATATTATCTACTTCTCGCACCCCACCCCAATCCAATCACACCAGGTGGTATCCTTTTGTTTCGGCACATACCCCTCCGGTAAAGAGGATAAAACAATAATACGCGAAACAAACAACGTAACCGAATACGCGGCAAAAACCACGGCAAATCCTATAACGGCGCGGGTGAGAACGGCTTTGGCTTTTTTCATCTGCTCATCGTTGCCCCCGGCCGAAAGCCAGAGATAGCCGCCGTAGAACATAAGCAGAAAGAAAAGAAACCCCGTAAATGAGAGCGCCACGCGAATCAAAGCGACCACATAGAGCCGCGCGTCTTGCCCGCTGGCCTGTTTAAGCACAGTAAATCCCGCGGCGTCCAAAAACGCCCCCGTGGCTTGAACACCTTCTGGTTTTGGCGGTGGGGATGTTTCTGCCGCAAACACCCGTATTGGGGCAGCCAAGAGTATAAAACCAAGAACAAAGATTGTAAAAATTCCGATGATTATTTTTTTCATAGTGATTCTCTCCCTTTGAAAAAGGGAGAGCCAGAGAGGGATTTTGTGTGAGAGGTTGGGAAAATCCCCCTCAATCCCCCTTTTCCAAAGGGGGAAATCGAAATCTGTTTCCCTTGCTTTTCCATACCCTACTGATTCCCGTAATACGTTACAAACTGCACAATACCGCCGGCAAAGAGGACGATAATAAAACCGATAAAAGCCATCTTGATAATATTCTGCGCTTTTTTGACGTACTCATCGTTGCCGCCCGCGTAGAGCCACAAAAATCCGCCGTATACCATAAGGGCAAAGAAAATGACACCCAAAAGCGACATCAGGCCGAATACTATTCGGCCCAAATATTCCGGGAGATCCATATTTTTGCTCCCCCCGCCAAGAAAATCAACCGTGGGCGTGCTAAGGCCTGCCTCCGATCCAATATTTCCAAGTCTTCCCGTTATTCCGGGAGTGGAATCTTGTGTCGCGGAATCCAAATCAACATCTGCGACGAGTACACCCACGGGCAAAAAAAGTGCTATGCCTACAAGGAAAATCATCCGGAATAGTCTGTTGGCTTTTGTCATAAATCCCACCTATCACTACGAATTATTCTGTTGGCGGGGGTGATCCAAAACTCGCCGCCTCAATCACTCTATTCACCACAAACGACGTTACCGCGTACGCGCCCATCACGATAACAATGCCAATGGAGGCGTTGATGAGAATATCTTTTGCTTTTGTTACAAATTCCGCATTTCCTCGAGCGGTCATCCAGAGATAGCCGGCATACACCACAAGGAGGCCAAAAATCGTTCCCATCATGATAAGCCCGCTTTGAATATAGCGACCCACCACCACTTCAGGAGCCTCCGCGGGTTTGATGAATCCGGCGCCTTTTGCCGTTTCTTGAAAAACTTTTCCGGCACCGCCAAGCCCGGGTGTAGTAACCACTTCATTAGCGGCAAAAACAACCACGGGCGCAGTGAACAGGCAGTAGGCAGTAGAAAGCAATATAAAAAAACCAAAAATCGTTTTTTCCATACTTATGGCGTCGCGCCCGGGATTTGCGCGCCCTGGGATAACTGCGTCATCACGAAATTCGTAACGACGTAGGAGAGAAAGATCACCGCAATGCCGAGCACCGCCGAGATGATGATATCTTTTGCTTTTTCCACTTTCTCGCCACTCCCCCGCGCGGTCATCCACATATAACCGCCATAGAGCATGAGGAGAAAAAACAGCACGCCAATGAAGGAGAGCCCATAACCGATATAAATACCGATGAGTGTTTGTGGATTGGGCGCTTTTGTGGGATCTGATATAAGCCCAGCCGCCTTTCCGGTGTCTTCCAGTCCAAATGCTGCCAAGACAGGAAGAGCGTGCAACGCGTAGGCGGTAGTGAGCAGGGAGAAAATGCCGACAATCGTTTTTTTCATATCCCGTATACTATATTGATGCTTTTATCAAGGCGGTTACCACAAATCGAGCGATGCTGTAGGCCGCGAGGATGATGACGAGCCCCACCACGCCCGCCGAGAGCATTTTTTTTGCTTTTGTGATCGCTTCATCTTTCCCCGCCGAAGTCATCCACAAAAACCCCGCGTAGAGAATAATGACGATGGCGGCAATACCCAAAAGCCCCAAAAGCCAGCTGATGCTATCGGCGACAACGATCGTTAGACTCTTGTTTCCGAGTCCGGTCTTCTCGCCATACTGCAAACCGAGATCCGGCTGGGCGAAGATAGGGGCAGCGTATAGCGCGTAGGCGGCAGTGAGTAGCGAGAAAATGCCGAGAATTGCTTTTTTCATATTTTTTCTCCATCCTTTACACATGGAAGCCCGGGAATGCTCCCGGGCTCTGCATGCGAAAAAGATATCAACTTTTGGTCGCGTCGATAATTTTCGAGAGCGCGAATTGCGCTATAGCGTACGCGGAGAAGATGATTATCAGTCCGAAGATGCCTGCGGACAAGATCTTCTTGGCTGTCCCGATCTTTTCATCATTACCAGCCGCGGTCATCCAGAGGAAACCGGCGTAAAGAACGAGTACCACCGCCACAATCCCCAAGAGACCAAGGATCGTGTTGATGATGGAAGCGAGGGTGGTTGGCAATTCCTGCGTCCCTAAATCTGGGTTGAAGTCGGTGG
>JBBTTG010000046.1:0-11114 GCA_038064355.1 Patescibacteria group bacterium | reverse complement strand
GGATTATTATTATATCTTGCCCTTACCCCGACCCGCCCAGTGCGCGGGCAAGAGAATAAGGTAATGGTACTCCCTGCATAAAAAAATTCTAGGGCGAATCGGAAGACCGACCCGCCCTATGCACTACGACTGCACGGCTCCAGAGCGATGCGGCCTACAAAAGTAGACCGCGGACGCCAGGATGATGCCCGCCGCAAGCCAGAGGCCGATCCACGGGGTTGTACGAGTGAGGAGCGAGAAGAGCCCAAGCCCCATTCCCAGTACAGTGGTTTCCGCCACGAGCACAGGAAACACGATCCTCGTGATTTCACGGACAGGCGGTCCGAAAATCATATGGATGCCCATACCCGCGACCCAGAATCCGAGTACCATCTGGAAAACCCAATGGGAATCGGGAGGACCGATGAGCGCCGTGATATTGAGTAGCGAGACTGAGGTGAGTGTCAGAAGGATGCCGAACAGCAGCCCCCCGATCCCGGCCTTTTGCCGCGTTGTCATCGCGTAACCCTCCTTTCGATCTAGTGAGCGACGATTAGCCTATCCTAGCAATTTTACGTGCTTAGTCAATCATTTCTATATTTCAAAACCCTGTGCCTTCTTAATCTTATAGAGACCTTCGAGGAAGTCCGTACCTGCGTAGCCGACGATCAGGGCGAGCTTCCAGTCGCCGTTTGCAAAGATGCCAGTAATGCCTCCGACAAGGGCGGCGAGAAAAATGGTATAGAGTACGTATCCAAGTCGAAACTTCTGATCTTTCTTGTTCTTCTCAAAATACTTGGCAATGCCAACAAGCGCACGGACGAACCCACCAAGTGCGCCGAACAGAACGGGGTATAAAAGTGTTTGGTCCATAGTTACGAATAATTATGATTCTTATGTGCCTGAAGACCCTATTCTATGTCTTTAAGATTAATAACTTCTGTCTTAATAGATTCGTTTGATATTTTGACATTTTGAGTTGTAATGAGTTGTATTACACCTATCCCTATAGAAGCTGCTAGCGCGATAACAGAAATAATTATTGCAATGATAGCGTAACGCTTTGCTTCACGGCTACTATTACGAGCAAGAACCAACTCATCATATTCAAGTAGGCGTGATTTCCCTTCGAGCGTAAGCATATACTTATCTTCACCATTACTGGAATTTCCAACTCTTTCAAAAAAATTACCGTTTTCGGTTTCCCTATGTAAAAGTGTGATTTGTTCCGCAATTAAAGAAAGATCAGTTCGTATCTCTGTGATTGTGAAAACTTCGCGCATATCAGCATAGCGCAACAAGCGTACATGAAAATTTTTTTCTTTCTCCAATAGTCTCATTAAGTCATCTTTCATAGCGATATTTTTTATCTAAAGCGATCTGTAAAGAAAGAAGATGGACAGCCACATTGTTTTATTTATAGTTTTGATCGATACGAAACAAACCGCCCTCGTTCTCCGACCTGTTCGATCGTCCCTTCACGCTCAAGCTCTTGCAGATAGTTTGTAGCCGATGCATCTGATACGCCGAGCAGTTTTTCAACCTCGTTATTCGTCGTGCTACCCTTCTCACGTATCATTGCCAGTATTTTTTCTTTTCTCCCCTGTTTCTCACTCTGTTGATTTTGTACGTACGTAGCGATGCTCACTGTCTTCCTCTTGCGCATGAAAAAATAGGCAACCAATGCGCCGAATACAATACCAAGTAGAAATATGAGGGCAATCTTCATACTCATAAACTATTTTGTTTCAATGCTCTTCTAAGCTCATTATACTTCGGCATTGTCTGCTCGACGAGCTTCCAAAATTGTTTTGAATGATTCAGCTCGGCTAAGTGACACAACTCATGCACGACTATGTAATCAACAAGTTCGGGAGCAAGTCCAACGATGCGATGATTAAAATTCAGATTGCCTCTTTTTGAACAGCTTCCCCAGCGTGTGCGCTGATTACGTATTGAGATCTGTCCAATTGTGAATCCGTATTGCTGATTAAAATGCTCGATACGCGACTGTACAAGAGCAAGTGCGCTCTTTCTCTGCTTCCGATACTCCGCAACAGATCTCCTTCGCACCGTCGCAAACTTCTTAAAAAAATCTATTTTACCCACAATCCATCCAAATTTCCGTGCAACAATTTCTTCTATTCGTTCGAATGGTACGCATGCCGGTCTCGTCACCAATACAGCACCGTCGCAGTTTACGGAAATGCGCACATGCTTTGCGCGCGTGCTCTTTTTTACGGTATAGGGAATAGTTCGCTCATGGGTACGAATCACTTTTTTCATATCACATCCATTTTTTGAGAATAACATCAACGAGACGGTTGAGATATTTCGGGAAATCCTTCACCGTCAATCGCTCTTTGTAGTCACTCAGTATCATCTGTTGAATCTGGCGCTTAATATCTTTTAGTAGATCCTCTCTGCGAGATGAATCCTGCCATAGCGGTTCGAGAATGTCGTCCAAATATGCGCCAAGCTCTTTTGCATATTCAGTGAGCGCATCCTTCTCCTGTTCTGCAATATATTCTTCAGAAAACCCATAGAGCGCGTATTCGCGAAGCGAGAGCCCCACTTCTCCGGCGCGAGCTTCTGCCGCTTGCACATCTTTTATAAGCGCCTCGTACTGCTTGATACGCTCGACAAGATTGATCTGGCGATCCTCAAAATCTTTTCGAATCTTTTCTAACCGCTCTGCAAAACTTTTGAAAACAGGATGCGCGTCAGTATGTATGGTAATTTCCGCGACAAGCGTGCGCTCCAAACCACGCGCCCGCGCGTTGTCATCTTCCCCGTATCGTTTTTCCAGCTCCGCAACATGATCAAGACGCATCTCACGGTAATTGCGCGTGATGCCCTCGTAATCCACTTTTTCCTGAACGAGCTTTCGCAATTTCGGACCATATTCTGCAATGATCGCATAGACATCGATGCGCGATGCATCATCACCGTACTCTTTCTGGAAAGCAGCGTAAAAACATGCAAACCATTCGACTTTTCGAATATACTCCTTCAAAAAAGGGTCTGGCGAAAGCACCTCGAAGAGTGCCCGCAACTTCTTAAACCTTTCTATAAAATTCTTTTGCTTTATATCATCGCCTTCGAACAGTGCAAGGCACTTTCTTAAATTTTCCATTCGGGGGTCTTCCGTATTTACGTCCACAAACATTTGCGATACTTTCTCAAATGTTTCTATGAATTGTTCCTTGATATGCGTTATATCGATCAGCGCATCTTCTATCTCGCGCTCGTCAAAATCCAGGGACTCAATCAAATTCCGTGTCATGCCGTAATAGTCGATGATCTTCCCGTACTCCTTTCCCTGCTCAATGCGATTGGTGCGCGCGACTGCTTGAAGTAAGTTGTGCCCCCAAAGCGGTTTATCAAGATACATCGTCTGCTCAATAGGTGCGTCAAAACCGGTGAGCAACATATCGCAGACAATGAGAAATTTTAATGGATCGTTGGGATTTTTGAACCGCTCGATGATCGTTTTGATTTCCTGCTTCGTCTTTACATGGCGGCGAAGCTCTTCATTATCCGCATTCCGGTCGCCTTCCGAATAGACGACCTCCGAATACTCTTTTGGCATCAAGGTGTCAAACATCTGTTTATACAGTGCTGCTGCTTCGCGGTCATAACACACCACCTGCGCCTTAAACCCGCTTGGCTCGACATATGCCTTGAAGTGTTCAAAAATATCTTGGCTAATCGCCTTCATGCGCTTTGACAATTTGATCAGAGCTTCTTTACGGCCAAACTTTGCAATGAGTGCGTGCTTCTCATCTGGTGAGAGCTCGGCTGTCGCAAGGTCAAATTGCGCGTCGAGTTCCTCATTATCGATCGCGAACTTTGAAAGCCGCGCCTCATACGCTACTGGCACGGTTGCGTGGTCCTCGACCGCCTGTTTTATGGAGTAGTAGTCAAGATATCGCTCAAAGTGCTTTTCATTCGCAACGCCGAACTCCCGATGCGCTTTTTCTATCGGCGTGCCGGTAAATGCGAACAAAAAAGCATTTGGTAAAACAGAACGCAAATGTATTCCATAATCTCCATATCCAGTGCGATGAGCTTCGTCGATAAGGACAGAGGTAAATTGCCCACGATCAATAAGGTTCTTCGGTAGTTCATCGAATTTTTGCATGGTAGTGATATAAATACCGGCGGCATCCGACTCAATTCTTTTTGCAAGATTTTCCCGCGACGTTACCCGCTCCACGTTTTTCCCGCCGCAATTCATAAATACCTCAAAAATTTGATCGTCAAGATCAACGCGATCGACAACGACGAATACTTTCGGGTTTTGGAATGTGGGATCAAAACGCAGTTTCCATGCCGCAAAAAACATAGTCAAGCTCTTGCCAGATCCTTGCGTATGCCACACTAAACCACGCCGATCTTTCCCATCTCGCACGCGCTGGACGAGTTTGTTCGCAGCCCGCATCTGCTGGTATCGCGCGATCTTTTTGATTGTTCCCTCGACAGTCTTTTCAAAGAGAATGAAGTTTTGAATGATGTCTAGGATTCGAGATTGCTCAAGGAGTGATTGAAGCGTCATCTCAAGATCCCCGCCGAGCTGCTGCGCCAATTCCTCGTCGCGCCATCGAAGAAAATACTGTTTCGACGTATAGGTCGCGCCATACACTGTTGCATGTCCGTCTGTTGCGATGTTGAAACAGTTCGGGACAAAAAGCGACCGTGCATTTCTTTCATATCGTTTGATCTGACCAATGGCATCCTCAAAAGATACTCCTTTAACCGTCGCGCTCTTTGCTTCGATATCTACTAATGGAATACCGTTCACAAAGATCAAAATATCGGGACGGATGTTTTCCGCATTGCCGGCAAAATAAAATTGGTTGGTAACGACAAAGTGATTGTTGGCGGGGTTCTCAAAATCGAGGAGCTTATAATTTTTCGTTTTTCGCGTTGTCGAGTCAGTTATATCCACGCCGTATCGTAGCGCGTTCAGAAAATCCTCATTCCGTTCAATACTCTTCACTTGGCGAATAACATTCTGTAATTCTGTCTCATCATCAGATTTGTTGATTTTTTTCAAAGCATCCCGAATCAGTGGTACGATAATATACTCTTGCTCAAGCTCACGCAGCTTTGCAAACTTTTCCGCAGGAATGTACTCATACCCAAGCTTCTGCTCCAGAAACTTGAGGATGTGATTTTCTACCGTTGCCGCTTCGTTGAATTTCATATTCCAAGAGAAAATCCAGATTGACCAACACTACCGCTCAACTTACAGTTTTCACATTTACCATCAGAGGGTAAGCTTAGTGATTGAAAATAAACGTTGTCACATCCAATCGTAGTACAAGTTTTGAAGTTTGCCAAAGTCGCACTCATTGAATTACCGCCTGCTAAACAAACTGAGCAAAATCCCGTATTAAATGGCACATCCGATGAACCACACTTTCTGCAGCATTTCATAATTGAATGGTCATCGATCGACATTTCTGAATCCTGAATCGAAAACGGATGTCTGTATCGTTCCGCGATTGAAGACGAGACGCTATCTGCCACCCTAATGCTCTCAAAAACACTTATGGATAAGTCGGTAAATTTTGTCCCAAAATTTTCATTCATCATTTTGAGCGGGTCATTAAAATACTTCACAGAGCCTTGCAAAAACTTATTCCAAATTGTTTTTATTATGACCTGCCTATCTTCATCTTTCTCCTTTGGATTTTCAAGATAATCCTCCCTATCATTTGTACTCACATAAAGTTCATACTCGTTGATACCTTCGAGATATCGTGCTGCAGAGGAAATAATTAGGGAATCATTTTGAATCCCTTCAAACCTCTTCTTATTTGGTTTCTCTCCTCTGAGAAAAGATTTATATGAATCAAGAAGATTTAATTCTGTTAATTCTATGCGAACGGTTGCCTTGTGATTAAAAATATTTACAACTTCATCCTTAGCCCTATCAAACTCAGCCAACATTACTCTTTTACATTTATCAATTGCCTCTTTCAAGCTTGTGTGAGCTTTCTTGCTTGGAATCTTTTCTTTTCCTAGAAACTCACTTAGTTTGTTGAAATAATTTTCAAAATCATGTTTTTTCGCTCTAAATCGCTTCTCAAATTCAAGCTCAACAACTTCAGGCAAAAGTAGCACACCATTCTTTCTGTCGAGCGACTTCTTTAATTCTTCTATAGTTTCGTTACCGCTCTCAAGGTTAAGATCAAGAAAACAGAAGTGGAGATAAATATTTGTATCAAGAAGTATAAATTTTTTCTTAGGCATATATTCTGCGTGCTCCGCTCAAAAGATCGGTCATGAGGCCTTTTTTGAGTTGATGAAGTTTTTCTTTATTTTTTTTAGTGGTTGATATTTTTTCATCAATGAATGAAAGGATAGTTGAAATCTTTTTTTGCTCTGTGAGAGGGGGTAATAAAATCTCAAAATCGCCTAGTGTACCCATACTGACAAACCCGAAAGTTGTCGCACCCCTTATCTTCAAAAGCTTCGACCCAAGCGTGATAGCAACGTAATAAAGATATACAGTATCCAATTTATCTAAATCCTTGGGATACAACGCATTAAACTGCTGATTTGTTGTTATTGGAATATCGGCATAAGCATACTCTCCTATCGAGGCAGTGCAACACAGGAGAGTAGACCCGCTCGGCACAAGTTTAATTCCAGTTTCCTTCAATGCCTTTTCGGTAATACATTGTTTCGTCTTATTTATCTTTCTGCCCTGTTCCCAAACATCATCAATCGTAAACCATGAAATTGTTCCATTGTCCCAAAACTTTGCATTAGCTCGAAGCGGTGTCTTGCCATTTACGATATTTACTATGTCCGCAAGACGAACAACTTTCCACTCCTCTGGAATCTCGCCGAGTTTTGTTTTCTTAAGTTTCGTATGACCTATGCCTTTGGAGAGGAGCTGCTGCATGAGGCCTTTTTTGAGGTTTTCTGTTTTTGCGATCACCGCATCGGTTTTTTCAATATCCTCGTCCACCGCGCTTAGAATCTCCGCAATTTTTTCCTGTTCATTCTTTGATGGAAGCAGTACTGTTAAGTTCCTTACATCATCGCTATTTACTGCTGTAAAGGTAGAACCTTGTGAAAGTCGCTGAAAAACATCACTGGCATTTTGAAGATAATAAAACAAAAAATTCTGCACTGATTTCTCATTGTTACGAATTGCTGCCAATCCACGACCAATACAACATTGTTGATCGGTTTTTCCAACCTCTCCGACTGGTGCTCTTACTGTAAATAATATGTCTCCAGCTTCAGCTATCTTTGTTGGTTCTGAAGTCCATTGTCGTGGAATAATTTTTTTCATGTCACTGGAAAAATCTGCCTTCCCTTGCAAAAAAAGTATCCCCCTTCCTTCCGCATCATAACTAGAAGATGCTGGTGATTGCCCCATCACAACAGTGGCAATAGAACCTAAGCTCTCCTCATGCCATTTGTTCATAATTATATTTCGTTTTTTATGTCCCATAAATTATCGAATGCGGCGCATTCCAGTTTCTTCTTTTAGGTATCCTTTTGTATTGATACCAAATTTTATCCTGCTGACCGTGGTGTTTGTTATCTCTTTTCCCTCTTTCATTCCAAATTCAAGAAATTGAAGAACGCGAATTCCGCCGCCACCATCAGATGTGCCTTTTTCTGCCGCGCTCACAGCTATATCAAATTCTATTGATCGCGAGCTGTCATTATTGTGAAGATAAATTCCCCTCGAGGCAGTATCGCTTACCTCGTCAACTGCCTCAATAATTTCACTAAGTGCTTTTTTGATAAATTCTTTAAGCTCCATATTATTTTTGTACCTTCAACTTCTTCATACCCCTTGGCAATTCTTTCTCCTTTTTCGACTTCTTAATTCTTGTTTTCGCTTTTCCGATGGCATCGGGTGTCGGAAGCTCCTCCGGCATCGTACCGCCGAGACTGGAAATCGTACTACGTACTCGCTGCCCGACTTCGAGGTGTGCAAGACTTGCACTGGTCTGTCCTTTAATATTCTCTCGTTTTATTTTTGCATCAGTTTGAGTGGCCCGAAATAAGTTTGCCGCTAATTCCTCGCTGTTCATGTGGTCAAGGATCTTCTGTGATTTTTTTAATCGTTTTCGAGTATGGATATCCTGCATTGTTAGCCCTCCGTACAGCCCCTTATATCCTGCGTTTTGAAAAATAGCGTAACTTTCAACGCCTACTGACGATGCAGTTTTCATGAGGTTTGTATTGTGCTTCTTCATCTCTTCGCGCAAGAACACGCGATTGTTATCTTCAATCAAATTGTCTGCCTTTTCCTGCCGTCGAGTTTGAATCGCAAAATAGGTTTGACCTTTCGCAACAACAACTTTGGTTGGATCAGAATTTTGTACAATCAGATAACAGGCATACCGAGAGAGATAAATGGTATCTATTGGTCTTTTGGCACCAGAACCGATTTGTACCATTTCGTCCATATGGACAAAATGGTTGTGGATAACTTCGCCACTATTCTCACAAGCCACTTTTGCTTTATCAATAACATTCAAAAATTTACGATAATCAGGGTATTCTAAAACCCTGGCAAGATCTCGCGACGACCAGTATTCCCGGTTGTTATTATCAAACCGCTTGATTGCTTCAAATTGATTTTCTGCCATATATTCCATTTATGGTTATCGGCAAACCATTTTTCTGACGTTGGGAAAATGGTCACGCTTTATATCAATACTTTAATTCCAGCAGATACCCCTCAACCTTCTTGTGAATCTCGTCTTGTTCCTTTTCAAGTTCTTTCAGCTCCTTCCATGTTTGCGCGACATCAATCACTTCTTCCTCTTCTGATGAGTCGACATATCTGCGCACGTTCAGGTTATAGTCGTTCTCTTTGAGCTCATCTGCGGCCGCGACGTGCGCATATTTTTCAATGTCTTTATACCCATCAAATGCAGACACAATTTTTTCAATGTCGGCATTGCGTAATATATTTTGATTTTTTCCTTCTTGATAGTCGCGCTCGGCATCGATAAAAAGAATCTTTTCTTTTCGTTCCGCCGACTTTTGTTTGTTAAGAATGAGTAGGGCAACCGGAATGCCGACACCGAAAAAAAGTTTTGCAGGCATTGCGATGACTGCTTCAATAAGATCGTTTTTGATAATCTGTTCACGGATCTTTCCCGTTGTGTCCGATTTGAAGAGAACGCCGTGCGGCACGACGATACCGGCCTTGCCATGGTCGTTCAACGATTTGATGATATGGAGAATGAAGGCGTAGTCGGCATTTTTCTTTGCCGGAAGGCCGTACCCGACAGTTCTTCCGTATTTATCGTGACAAAATGTGTCCCATTCCCACTCTTTGATCGAATACGGGAAATTTGCGACAACATGCGAGAAAATTTGAAGCGTGCCCGCAGGAGTCAGGAATTGCGGGTCGGCAAGCGTATCGCCCCGGCGAATGTCGGCGCTGTCCAGACCATGTAAAAACATATTGATCTTTGCGATTGCGAAGGTGCCGATATTAATCTCTTGCCCTGAAAGCTTGAGTTTGCGGGCATCACTCTCGCTGTGCTTTCCGCGAACGTAGTGATATGCCTCCAAAAGAAATCCCCCGGACCCGACGGTCGGATCGCAGACGTGATCCTTTGGTCCTGGTTTGAGAATCGAGATGATTACGCGCTCAATCTCTCGAGGAGTGTAAAACTCTCCGCCTTTTTTTCCGGCATCGGACGCAAACTGCTTAATGAGATACTCGTACGCATCGCCGAGAATGTCCGAATTGATATAGGTGTTGCCGAAGTTTTTGCTTGAAAAATGGTTGATGAGGCGTTGAAGCGTCTCGTTTGGAAATTTATCTTTGTTGGCAAAATCAAGATCGTCAAAAATCTTATCCAGCTTCGGGCTATTCGCGATGGTGATCTTGTCAAAAACATCGTTAAGCCGTTTGCCGATATCTGTTGATGTTTTTTTTACTTCACTCCACGCGCAATCGCGCGGTACCTGAAAGCGATGGTTATAGTCGACGCACGCAAGTTCCTCATCATGAAACTGCTCGACCACTTGCGTATACTCTTCATCCCACACATCGCTCATGCGTTTATAGAAAAGGAGGCCAAAAATGTATTTTTTATAATCACCGCTGTCTATTTTCCCCCGCAAAATATCCGCGCTCTTCCATAAGAAAGTCTTCAGCTCGGCAAGCGTGATTTTTTCGTCTGCCTTTTTATTGAGTGCGGAATCGAGATCGGCAAGCGGCCGCGCAAGACCTTTGTGGATAATCTCGTCGATGACCTCTTGCGTATACTTGCGGTCCGCACGCTTGCCGACGCGGAGCGGCTTGATAAGACCCTCGTCTTCCCAGTTACGGAGCGTGTCCTGGTGAACGCCGAAGAGTTTTGCGGCTTCTTGAATAGAGAGTGTTTTCATATGCCTCAACAATAACAATAAAGCGATCGCCTGTCAAGAGAATCGCTTTTTTCATAGCTTTTCCTAAGTTATCCCCAGCTATTTGATGCTTTGATGCCCATTTTTTGATATAATAACGTGGTCAGCGAGAGGAATTCCGAGTATTTTTCCTGCCTCTCTGATGCGCTCCGTTAAACGCATGTCGTCCGGCGACGGGGTCAAGACACCGGAAGGATGGTTGTGCACAAGGACAACAGAAACTGCCGACAGTCGCACTGCCGGCTCAAAGATCTCTCGGGGATGCACACTGCTTTCGGTGACTGACCCGATCGAGAGAGTCTGGCGCTCAATGACCCTCCCCTGCGAATCAAGGTAGAAGGCGACAACATGTTCCTTTTTCGAATCACGGATATCGATTGAAATCTTCCAGACATCTTCAGCTGAAAGCACTGTTTGCGTCTCCCGATCGCTGAGTCGCGAAGCAAGTTCAATCATTGCAAGAATCTGACACGCCTTTGCAGCGCCAAGTCCGTGTATTTCACGAAGTTTTTCCAGTGTTACATGATCACTACTCTCTTTCTGAATGTACTTTAAAATCTTTTTTGCAAGCTCGATAACGTTAAGACCCTCAACCCCTGAGCCGAGAAGGATTGCAAGAAGCTCATGATCGAGAAGTTTCTTCTGTCCATACTTTTCAAGCTTCTCTCGCGGTAACTCAACTTTTGGTAAATCTTTTATTTTCATGCCGTAATTATAGCACATTT
>JBBTTG010000045.1:0-5631 GCA_038064355.1 Patescibacteria group bacterium | reverse complement strand
AGAGGATATCTGGTGATTTTCAGGGAAAATTCTTAGTCATTTCTCTACAGACTCATATTATTAAAATACCTATTTTCATCTTACCGCTATTTACCCGCTTTCCGCAACGCGGGGATACCGGCATCAAGGACGGGCTATTTTTTCTCTCACGGCACCACTCACCGCCGCGACTACCCGATCATCAAAAATATCCGGAATGATTTTCATCTCTCCTCTTTCCCTTTCGGAGACAAGATCGGCAATGGCCACGGCGGAGGCAAGTTTCATCTCCTCCGTGATGGCACTCGCCCGCGCGTCCAGCACTCCGCGAAATATGCCCGGATAGGCCAAAGCGTTATTCACCTGATTCGGAAAATCGCTGCGGCCGGTGGCAATAATCCTCGCTCCTCCCGCGCGGGCTTCATCGGGCATAATCTCGGGTGTCGGATTTGAAAGAGCAAAAAGAATCGGATCCGCGTTCATAGTGCGGACATCATCCGCATTCAGCATGCCTAATGTCGACACGCCGATAAAAACGTCCGCCCCTTTGATCACGGTTTTCAAATCTCCCGATACATTCTCGGGATTCGTTTTTTGAAGAAGTGCTTTTTTGGACGTATTCAAATCCGTGCGCGCGCTCGCCAGGGCGCCTTTCCGGTCGCACACAATGATATTCCCGATGCCAAAAGCATTCAGAAGCAAGGCTGTCGCCGTCCCCGCCGCCCCCGCTCCATTGATCACCACCCTTATCGCATCTTTGCTCTTTCCGGTAATGCGCAGCGCGTTGATCAGACCGGCGAGCACCACAATCGCCGTGCCATGCTGATCATCATGCATGATAGGTATATTGAGCTCGGCCTTGAGGCGTTCCTCGATTTCAAAGCAACGCGGCGCGGCAATATCCTCAAGATTTATTCCCCCGAAATTCGGCTCCAGATATTTCACCGTGCGGATAATCTCTTCCGTGTCTTGCGTGGCAAGGCATATGGGCACTGCGTCAATCCCCGCGAATCGCTTGAAGATCGCCGCCTTGCCCTCCATCACGGGCAGGGCCGCCTCGGGGCCAATATTGCCCAGCCCGAGTACGGCTGAACCATCGGTCACAATCGCTACTGTGTTCCCGCGATTGGTATACTCAAAGACCCTATCCTTGTCCTTGTATATGGCGCGGCAGGGTTCGGCGACTCCGGGAGTATACGCAAGTGAGAGATCATTTTTATCGCGCAAGGGCACCTTGCTTTGAGTTTCAATTTTCCCACGATATTTTTTGTGAAGCTCAAGGCTTTCCTGAAAAATGTCTTTTTGCATATGATTTCCGCATTTATCCTATCATTGGGTCATAGCCGCCACAAGCCCCCAAACCTCCCGCGCGCCGCCGTTCTTGAGCACGCGTGCGCATTCGTTCATGGTAGCGCCCGTGGTATACACATCATCAACCAAAAGAATCTTTTTTCCGCGGATGAGACCCGCGTCCGCCTCAAAAATATTTTTGATATTCACCTTTCTATCCTCCTGCCCCAATGTCGCCTGTGGCGGCCGCAGTGAAACACGCCGAAGAACGCGCTCCTCATGGAACCCCAAAAGACGCGCTAAGTGTTTACAAAAAAGCTCCGCTTGGTTGAAACCCCGCTCCGCGAATCTTTTCCTGTGGAGCGGCACCGGCACGAGCAACCAGTCTTCTTCAAGAAAAAAAGGGTGCTCGCGCACCTTTCTTGCCATCAATTCCGCGAGCGGCAAAGCCAATTCCGATATGGACTGATATTTGAGCGTCCCAATGATTTTTCTCACCATCCTCTCGCTGTATGGCGCGCCCGCGAGCACCCCGCCAAGGGTCAAAGATTTCCGACAGGAGGGGTGCGCCTCTCCGTTTTGAGAAAACGCCTTGCACGCCGGACACCACCCCTCGGTAAGCAGAGGTAAACGCCCGGAGCACCTTTGGCATAAATACGTATCTTCCGCGCCGCACCCGAGGCACTCTTTTGGAAACAAAATATCCAAAACAGCATTCGCGCATTTTTGGAAAAACCCGCATTTCCCTATTTCCACCGGGCATCGTCCACTCTCCATATTCCGGCGTTTTCCACAAAAACCAGTTCAATATCTTGATTATAAACCCTGGCGTTGAGGGCGGTAGTCGTAGATTCGCGCCGTTGGGCGGTTACAAGAACAACCATCTTTTGACTCCCTTTTCCGATGACTTGACTGCCAAGCGCCCTCGTCGTTGTGCCAAAATAATCCGCGGCGACCGCTTCTTGGCGGGCGCGGCCTGCCGTCACGTAACCCTCCGCCCACTGCCGCATCTTTGCCGTCATGAACGGATAAAGGTCTTCGACATTCTCAAAATCCCCTTGATTTGAAAAACTTCCAAATCGCTCGGTAAACGACCTCGCGATAGCCTCAATGTTTGTGGCACCATCCGGTGAAACGATTGAGGTGATACCGTTGGTTGATCCCAATGTCGGGGATGACCCCAAAGGAACGGCTGAATTCCCACTCTGACCCGACGACGCGAGTGGACGCGAAGATGAAGGAGCATTGACGAAACGGAAAACGATAAGAATAACGAGCAATAAAACAACGGCTGCCGTGATAAAGAAAATCTTTGTGCGTTTTGACATACGTGGAAGGTAAAATTATGACTGTTTTTGCTCACCGAGAAATTGCTTCTCAAATTCCTTCTTCGCGGCTTCAATCTCCAAAAGCTGGCGCGGGTCAGAAGTGATCAGCTGATCCTCCGTATAGGAAGCCACTACTTTGATGGCCGCGTGTTTTGTTCCGGCAAAAAAGATCCCTTCACCCGCGGCGCCTTCAAGGAGAAGATACTTCTCCCCTTGCGTCAAAAGAAACGTCTTTGCTATCACGTCAATAGCCGCCGGCGATTGTTTCAAAAGAAGCTGAAGAGCGGAGTTGGTCACGATAGCTCGCCCGTATTGATTGAGGAGAAAATCATTCACATCTTGAGTGATGGTGGTAACACCCAGATAATATTTTCGACAGCGTTTCACAAGCGCAAAGATAAATTTGGCCGAGTCCTCGTGTTGCATCAACCACCATGCCTCGTCGACCACCAATATACGCTTCTTGCGCTGTGAGCGCACCACATTCCATATATAGTTCACAATCGCGTAAATGGCGATCGGCCGCAATTCATCCTCAAGGTCGCGCACGGAAAATACCACCAGCTGATTTCGCATGTCCACATTCGTCGGCGAATTGATGAGTCCGCCAAAGGTGCCAATGGTGTATTTTTTCAATCGCTCGGATAAATCATGCCCGCCCTCCATCCCCTCAAGAATCTCCTGCAGGTCCTGCATGATCGGCGGCTCCACTTTCGTCAGATCGCACCCGGGGACAATATCTTTCTTGGCATAGGTTTCGAGCAACGCCCTATCCATGAGCGCGTCTTCCCCTTGGGTAAAAGTGCCAAGCATAATGCGCAGGAGACCCTTCACCGTAATCACCGCACCGCGAATGATATCCTCGGTTTTAACATCCTCCCCCACCGGCCGAGGGAGATCAAACGGGTTGATTTTTGAATCCGAGGCAAGCGATATATTGATGTAGGTACCGCCGACGGCATCAGACAGATGTTTATATTCCATCTCGGGGTCAATAACGATGACGTCCGTCCCAAGCATGAGCGAGCGCAATATCTCAAGCTTCACGGCATAACTCTTTCCCGCGCCCGAAGTGGCAAAAACCACCATGTTGGCGTTTTGCAGGGAAAAACGATCAAAAAGAATCAGGGAATTGTTGTGCCGATTGATGCCATAGAGAATGCCATTGTCCGAAGTCAGATCAGCGGAGATAAACGGGAAAGAGGATGCCACCGGCGACGAATTCATATTAAACGCGATCGCGAGCTCATCGTTGCCTACCGGCATGGTAGAATTGAAACCCTGTTCGGCCTGAAAAAGAACTTTCTTGGAATAGATAAGCTTCGCGCCAAACATGGCTTCAATATCTTCACTTACCTTCTCGAGCTCGTCTAGGCTCTTTGCGTACAGCGTCGCGTAGAGCGCGAATTGGAAAAAACGCTCCGTCCCCTGCGTCAGATCATCGCGCAATCTTTCGATATCGCGCAAGGCCGTTTCGCGAATCGGATCGCGCGACGAGCCCTTCTCGTGATCGGCGATAATCTGCGCCTCGAGCGCGCCCACTTTCTTTTTGAGCTGTTTCAAAATGATATTCGACGGCACCGGATAGAAAAACATCCCAATGTCGAGGGGCATGCTCAAATTAATAATCGGCGCGAACCAGCCGACGGCGATATAGCGCGGGTAGGTCACCACAAAAATTGTGCGCACATAGACGTCGCCGAGTTTCAGGTGCGAAGGCGTTATCTGCATGGAAGCCGGGGCGATTATGTCCCGCACTGATACCACCCCCTGCCGATACACGCGCTCCTCTTCAAGGGTGGCGCGATCCTCGGGTGGCGCAGATCCGCCAGAGGCGAATGCTTTCTTTTTTCCAAATAGAGCCATATGATTATGCTTCTTCCGTCTGTATTTTTCCTATATCCGTCAGTTTCTCGCTATCGGCAATATCGGGATTGTATACTTGGTAATACAATTCAATCAGACCCTGTGTGTCAAGTGTCACGACGCGAAGTCCGATCGAGGCAAATCCCGAGGTCATGTGCGAGACCCTCTGCATCAACGCCTCCCGGTGTCGCGCAAAACGCTCTTCTTTAAGACGCACGATCTTGGCTGGCGAAAACAGCTCTGAAAGGCGCGGCCAAAATCCTTTTCTCTTATCCGACAGTGGGCTATAAGACACCACGGCGAAGAAACGCTTCGACATAATCTCTCCCAAGTCCACGAGCTCTCCGATAAACGACCGATAATCGGCAATCTGCGCCTTGAGAAGTTCGTTGGTCTGCTCGCGCTCGGACTTTTCGAGTCGTTTTCGATATTCATCGATATTAAGCTTCCGCGATTGCATCACCACCTGAAGCGGAAACTCCAGTGAGTTCAAAAATTGCATGTAGGCGGCAATGGTGGCGTTCTGCTCCTCTTCGGACTTCAGGGCAAAATTCATGGATGCTACGGCAAGCACCGCGCGCAGGGTGCCGTCTTTCATAACCACCGCATCTTCCTTTATCTCCGCGATATCCAAAAAAGTTTGGGTTGATGACCCTGGCTTGGCACCCGCAAGTTTTTTGGATTGCATCTCCATATGATAGGCACTTAACACGTAACACATCACCCCTCCGGCGTATACACCCCACCGGTATCCACCACGAGCGCGATCTCATTCAAGCGACTTTTGGAAAGCGGCTCCTTGCGCACATGAGGCGCGAGCGGCGGCGGCGGCGCCCTTCCAACCAACTCACGCAGTTCCGCGTCGCTTTTCCCTTTATTCCACACCCTCATGCGAGGTTTCCTCGCCGTCTGCAGAAGATTCAAAAGAAAAAAATGGAACGGCTGGCCGTTGATGCGCGCAAAGGCCACCACCACCCCAAACGCAAGCAACACTAGTCCGAAAATCGCGAAATAAAGAAACAGGAGCGCTTTATAGAGTATAAAAATGACAAGACCGTCAACGAGCAGGATGATAAATTGACGGGTTGTCACCGGCCCGATAATTTTATCTTCCACGTCAATAAATTGCGGCACGACAAACTGCGGCATATCTTATAGGACTTACGCG
>JBBTTG010000044.1:0-16160 GCA_038064355.1 Patescibacteria group bacterium | reverse complement strand
GCGTTTTTATAAGAACGCTCGTCAAGTTTTGGATGGGCAATTTCAACCATAATGTCAATTTTTTGATACCATGATTGTGTATAAGAGGACAACACCCATAAATGCACAAAGGACCCCGTTGCCGAGGCCCTTTAGCTCTAAAATCAGTGATCTTACGATCGCTTGTAGTATAGCATAAGGCACAGAAAATTGTCTACAGGCCATAAATTTATGGAAATCGAATCAAAACAACCCCATACCAGTTCGCTACGGGGCAGGCAAATTATTGAGCGGCGGAAAGAGATTGTGCAAAAGTCCGTGACATTGAGCATCAGATAGACGAGCTGGTGTGTAAGCTCCATGGCCTCACCGAAGATGAGAAAATAATTGTGGAGGGTGTGCATAATTAAAGCAGGAGGCGGCTCAAAGAGTCAAAATAGCCTTAAAATACCTACTTTACTGCGTTTTTCACGATATTTTGTATAAACGCTTGCAATTTAGACATATACCTGCTAATATGGGTATGGTCGAGTATTAACCACATAAACCTAAATAATATGATTCATTCATTTTCTTGCAAAAATTTCTATTCGTTCGGCGAATCGGGCGAAGTCAGCTTTGTCGTAAATGACAACGCGCCACAAAATAACGGATACTTTACCGCCGCATCCGGCAGTCGCCTCTCAAAAGTTGAGACCATTATCGGTCCCAACGCTTCCGGCAAAACAAACTTACTCAAGGTTTTGCCATTTTTGAAGTGGCTGATTATTGATTCATTCAATATGAAGCCGGAAGCAAATCTTCCTATACAATCTTTTGCTTTTGACGAGGCAAAGGATCAGCCCACAGAATTTTCTGTTGTATTTGAGATCGCTGGAAAGATTTATACCTACGCTTTCACACTTAATAAACAGCGAATACTTTCGGAGGAATTAACAGCAATTGAATTTGTTAAGGAAAAAAAAGGAAACAAGAAATTATTCGTCCGAACTTGGAACAATACGACAAGTCACTATGACTTTGAAAGCGAAAACTTTAATTTACCGAAAGAGTTCGATAACTTACTTCGCTCTAACGCCAGTGTTGTCGGTACTGCGTTTTTGTTGAACCATAAAGAGAGCCAAGAAATTGCTAAATTTTGGCAAACCTTGGAAACTAACACGACGGAATCCGGGTCTATGCGTGATCCATTATCGCAAAATACAATTCCGCATTGGCTTGAAGTTCTCGTTTACTACAGCGAAAACGAAGTTCTGAAGAAGGAAGCGGAAAAATTATTGTCCCGTTTTGACCTTGGCTTGAATGGAATAAACATAGATAAAAAACAGGGGGCAAACGGCATGACTACCATTGAAGTTCAAGGACTTCATATGTTCAACGAGCAAAAAAAACAATTGCCGATTCAGTATGAATCGGCCGGCACCAAGCAACTATTCATTTTGTTAAAGACGATCCTGCAAGTTCTGGATCGCGGAGGGATTGCTGTATTAGACGAAATCGATATAAATCTCCACCCCGAAATAGTGCTGGCACTGTTTGATTTGTTCATCCAACCCGAGACCAACCCTAAGAACGCGCAACTTCTTTTAAGCACTCACAGTCATCTGATTTTAAGCAAGTTGGATAAATATCAGATCGTATTGGTTGAGAAGAATGAAAACGGTGCAAGCGAGGCATGGCGACTAGATGAAGTATCTGGTGTCCGCGCCGATGAAAACTATTACTCCAAGTATATTGCTGGAGCATATGGAGCGGTGCCAAAAATATAAAAAATATGTCCAGAACGAATCCATACAAGAAAAAACGCCGAGTCGCCAGTCAAACCCTACTTATGTATGGTGAAGGACTCGGCGAGGAGATGTTTCTGAAGTACTTAAAAGGATTGTATGCTCGCGATAGTGGGGTGGCCGTGACCATCAGAAATGGCAAGGGAGGAAATGCCGTAAATATCGTCATTGACGCATCAAATGCGCCGGGAGGTTTTGATAAAAGAGTAGTTGTTCTGGACAACGATAAGGGGGATTCCGAAATGCAACAAGCCAGACAAGAAGCAACGAATCGAGGTATTGAACTTATAGAAAATACCCCATGTTTAGAAGCTGTGCTACTGGCTGTTTTGAATGATGGTAAGAATTATTCTGATAAACAATCTGCATGGTGTAAACAACAATTCCAGTCAGATTATCTTGATAAGAAAAAGAGGACTGAATTAAACGAGTATGGGAAAATTTTTCCTAAAATACTACTTGATAAACAGCGGGCAAAGGTTCGGGAACTCGGGATGCTTATTTCCACGATGGAAAAAATATAGACTTTAGCAAAAATAACTATAGAGACCTTTCCCAAAAGCAGCTTTCTGTATTTTCGGCTCCATTCGGCCCGCAAACAGTTCAAAACTCCTCTGAATACGTAAGTATTCCTCGGCGGGCAGGCGAAACGAATATGACCAAAATTTGGAATCACTCGACAAGCTCATGACAAGTAAACACAAACAAATAAACCCACACGCCAAAGATTTTGGTGTGGGGGTAAATACCCCTCTTAAAAGAAAGGTCTTCGTCCTTATGTCCGGCGGGGTGGATTCGTCCGTCGCCGCTTTTTTGTTGAAAAAGCAGGGATACGACGTGGCGGGTGTGTATCTCAAACTCTGGGAAGAGAAGAAGGGGAGCGCCGGACGAGAGATCGGCGATCCGTGCTGGGTGCACGAGAAGCGCGACGCGGAAAAGGTGGCCGCGCGGCTCGGAATTCCTTTTTTAACGCTCGATGTTACGCGGGAATATAAAAAGGCCGTTCTCTCCGACTTCATCAACGAATACAAAAAACAGCGCACGCCGAATCCCGACGTGCTCTGCAATCAAAAAATCAAATTCGGTATTGCCCTGCAAAAGGCGCGGAAACTGGGTTTTGATTATATAGCCACTGGACATTACGCGAGAATTCGTAATCCCTCCTCGCCCCTGCCTGCCGGCAGGCATGTCCCCGCACGAGGAATGGTAGGGTTATATGCCGCCAAGGACAAAAGCAAAGACCAATCTTATTTCCTCTGGAAGTTGACGCAAAAGGAGCTTTCTCGTACGCTGTTTCCTATCGGCGGACTCCTTAAATCGGAGGTCCGGGCGATCGCCCAAAAAGCGGGGCTCCATACGTGGCAAAAAAAAGACAGTCAAGGAATTTGCTTTTTGGGAAAGATGAATGTGCCGAAATTCTTGAAAACACAGATGCGCATGAAACCGGGGCCCATTGTTGATATCCACGGCAGGACTCGAGGCGAGCATGACGGACTTGCGCAATATACCATCGGACAACGGGCAAAAATCGGCGGCACCGGACCGTATTATATTGCCAAAAAGGACATCAAACGGAATACCCTCATTGTGGCGCACGAATCCGAAGAACGCGCGATTTATCACCGAGAATTCTCCGCATCGCACGTGCAGTGGATCGCGGGAGTACCGCCAAAGCTCCCCATCAAGGCAAAGGGCCGCACCCGCTACCGAGCCACGTTGGTCGGCATGACGCTGAAACGCACGCCAAAGGGGAGCATGCACATCATTTGCGCCAAACCGGAACGCGCCCTCACCCCGGGGCAAACCGTGGTATTCTATCAGGGTAGCAAAGTACTCGGCGGGGGCATCATAGAAAAAGTGCTACCATAGTCTCATCTATGACTTCAGCGGAAATCCGTAAAAAATTTCTTGAATTCTTTGCAAGCAAGGGACACACTATTGTCCCCTCGTCTTCTTTGTTACCAGATGATCCTTCCGTGCTTTTTACCACGGCCGGCATGCAGCAGTTCAAAAAATACTATACGGGCGAGGCCGATCCGATGAAAGATTTTCACTCGCTCAATACGGTGAGTATTCAAAAATCCATTCGCACCTCCGATATCGACGAAGTAGGCGATGACACGCACGACACGTTCTTTGAGATGCTTGGCAATTTCAGCTTTGGCGGATATTGGAAAGAAGAAGCGATACGATATGCGCATGAATTCATCACCAAGGAGATGGGTTTATCTCTATCGTATGTCACCGTTTTTGAAGGCTCCGCGGCAGTTCCAAAAGACGAAGAATCAAAAAAAATCTGGCAATTGCTTGGAGTGCAAGATATCCGCGAGGAGGGCATGAAAGACGTGTTCTGGGGGCCCACTGGTAACTCCGGCCCCTGCGGCCCAACCACCGAGATCTACCTCAAAAATAAAAAGGGGCAGGACGTGGAAGTCTGGAATGTCGTTTTTAATGAATTCTTCTGCGACGGCTCGCGCGAGCAATTGCTTGCAGGCGAAGCGAAGCTGATTCCTCTGGCAAAAAAAGGCATTGATACCGGCATGGGACTCGAACGGCTCGCCATGGCTTCCCAAAATACGGAGAATATTTTCGCGACGGATTTATTCGCGCCTTTGATGCGCCCACTGCCGGAAACACTCGATATGGGAACCAGGCGCATCATTGCCGATCATCTGCGCGCTTCAACATTTTTACTCGCCGAGGGGGTTATACCGTCCAATAAAGAGCAGGGCTATGTCCTGCGCCGGCTCCTGCGACGCGTCTTGACGACCGAACACCGACTCCATTTCTCCCCGCAAATCCTCGAGGATGTCATTCTATCGGTTATTCAAGAGTACGGCCGGGACTATCCTGAACTCGTGGAAAAGAAAAACGATATTATAAATCAGTATTTCGGCGAGAGTGGAAAGTTCAAAAATACCCTTGGCAAGGGACTCAAGGAGCTGGAGCGGCTTACTGCCATTGATGCCGGTGAGGCCTTTAAGATCTATGCGAGCTACGGCTTGCCGTATGAAGTAGTAAAAGACGTTGCGGGTGAGAAGGCCACGGGGTTCACACGCGCCGATTTTGACGCAAAATTCAAAGAACACCAGGAAAAATCCCGCGCTGGGGCGGAGAAAAAATTCGGCGGGCATGGACTTTTGCTTGACACCGGAGAACTCAAAGCCGCGAATGAGGAGGAGCTCAAAAAAGTTACTCGTCTGCACACAGCTACGCATATACTCCAGGCGGCACTGCGAAACGTGCTCGGACTGGACGTGAAGCAAATGGGGTCGGATATCACGACCGAACGCCTGCGTTTTGATTTCACGTTTCCGCGCAAGATGACGCCGGAGGAAATAAAGCAAACGGAAAAAATCATAAACGCTGCGGTTTCGCGCGCGTTTCCCGTGTCCTTCCGTGAGATGCCATATGAAGAGGCTATGAAACTTGGGGTGCTGGCGTTCTTCAAGGAAAAATATCCAGCACTGGTGAAAGTCTATACGATCGGCGAGGAGGGAAAGGAAGCATTCAGCCGCGAACTCTGCGGCGGTCCGCACGTGAGAAATACCTCGGAAGTGGGGGAGATAAAAATCGCAAAGGAAGAGGCGGTGGGCGCGGGTGTGCGTCGTATTCGTGCGGTTGTGAAATAAAAAAGACCTCCGCGAATGCGGAGGCGGGAGGGAACGATGAAAGCGAGTCGTCAGATCGTCGTTTCGGAACGCCGTGGCTGATTCTCTATGACCCCATCAACCGGCGCTGATTCATTGATGCGACACCAGTGTTCGTCGGCATCGGAAGAATAATCCTTGAATTTCAGAAGCAGAGAATTCAGGCGTTTAACGGTTTGACTTGGCGCCCTTTGAATGAACTCGAGGACATCGAATTCGGCGCACACCTTATGCACGTCGCCCATAATCAAAGGCGGCTGATGACGCGTGAGACCGTGCATGGTTCCGAAACCAAAGCGAGCCTGAAAAGCGCCGAGGCCGGCGAATTTTTCGCAAACGACGACGCCATGACTGTTTTTGCTAAACAGTCGCACCTTGGGCCATTGTTCGGTCATTGTGAGATTTGAAAGAACGCAGGTAACTCGGCGCGGTGGTAGACTCACGAGAGGACCTCCAAGAACAGGATTCCGCGCGAAGCGGAACGGCGTTGACAAAGCGCTGACCGAGACATTCGGAAAACGCCACATACCTGTGCACAAAGAGCAAAAACGCTTGAGCGTAATTGGATATTAACTGAAAAATCGAGCAATGTCAAAATTGCGAATTTTTCGCTCAGCTATAGGGTTTTTTGCCACTTTGACACACTTTGCGCCGCCCTTGACAGTTTTTCGCAAGCCCGCTACAATATTCACAAGGTTTAATTTATAAGCTTTTTCGAGATCCCATGGAGGAAAAATCCACACAACCATCGCAAGCCTCATCTTCAAAGGATTTTATCGTTGTTGAGGGCGTGGTGGATGAGCTCTTGCCAGCCGGGAGCTTTCGTGTTAAGCTCAATACTGGTCAAACTATCCTTGGGCACCTCTCGGGAAAGATGCGGATGAATCACATTCGCCTTCTGCCGGGGGATGAAGTAAAAATGGAAATGAGTCCCTACGACCTTACAAAAGGTCGGATAGTCTATCGGTATTAAACCACCCTTGAAATCACCGCACCACACGAATTCGGACTGTATGGTTACAGGCAAAGGGTGTTTTTGCTTTGGTACAACATTTTTCAGACTATGCAAGTCAGAGCTTCTGTTAAACCGAGATGCCAGAAATGCAAGATGACCCGCCGCAAAGGGCACCTTTATGTTATCTGCGCCAATCCGAAACATAAACAGCGTCAAAAATAATCGCGTGCTATGGCTGTTCGCATTGCCGGAGTAACCCTCCCCAACAAAAGACTCGTCATTTCCTTGAGCTATCTGTATGGCATCGGACGTCCGCTCGCGGGCAAAATTCTTGACATGCTTAAAATCAGCCAGGATGCAAGCCCTGATGAACTGACACCGGAAGAAGTCAATAAGTTGCGCGAGATGATTGAAAAGCAATATCGCGTTGAGGGCGAACTCCGCCGAGATGTGAGTGCCAATATAAAGCGCTTGAAAGACATCCTTGCCTACCGGGGAGTACGCCATATGCGCCGTCTTCCAACGCGGGGTCAGCGCACCAAAACCAACAGCCGCACCGTGCGTGGCAATGTTCGAAAAACTATGGGAAGCGGTCGCCGCGGAGGAGCGGAAAAGACATAAGCGTTCAATATTCAATAGTAAAACCTCAATATACAATCTAAGGTATGAGTGACGACATCAAAAAAAAGCCGGCCGCCAGGGCATCGGAGCAGAAAACTGAAAAAGCCGCTCCAAAAAAACGCACGGAAAAGGCCAAAAATATACGCAATGTCCCAAGCGGGTGCGCGTATGTGCAGGCAAGCTACAATAACACCATCGTGACATTGACTGATCCGAATGGGAATGTTATCGCTTGGTCTTCCGCCGGCCATATGGGCTTCAAGGGTCCGCGCAAGGCAACCCCGTACGCGGCGACCACTATCGTCAAAGATGCCGCGGAAAAGGCAAGACCGTATGGGCTCCGGGAAGTGCATGTATTCGTCTCCGGAATCGGATCCGGCCGAGAATCCTCAATCCGCTCGCTGAACGCGAATGGCATTGAAGTGCTCTCCATCAAAGACATCACCCCGATTCCACACAACGGACCGCGTCCGCCAAAGGTTCGCCGCATCTAGTCACCCCACTCATTTTCCATCCTTTATCTTATGGACAAAGCAGTCGTTGACGCAAAATGCAGAATGTGCCGCCGAGCCGGCGAAAAACTCTTCCTCAAAGGAGAGCGATGTTTTGGTCCCAAATGCGCGATCGTCCGCCGCAATTATCCGCCGGGAGTGCATGGCCCCCAGGGATCAAAAAAGATGACCCCTTACGGTCTCCAATTGCGTGAAAAACAAAAAGCTAAAGAGGCTTTTGGCATCCGCGAACGCCAGATGAAAAATTATTATGCCAAGGCCAAACAGGTGAAAGGGGACACCGCCCATATCCTTCTTGCCATGCTTGAGTCGCGATTGGATAATATCGTATTCCGTTTGGGGCTCGCCAAATCGCGTTCCCAGGCGCGGCAATTGGTTGGTCATCGTCATATACTCGTAAACGGAAAAATTTTGAATATTCCATCGGCGCAGATAAAGAGTGGCGCTACAATTTCCCTGAAGCCAGCCACCGCCGCGCTTCCGGCATTCCAAACCCTCAAGGAATCCCTTGAGCGCTATACGTCTCCAAACTGGATTAAGCTCAATGCGAACGATCTTTCCGGCCAGGTAGTCGCGTCTCCCACCCTCGAAGATCTGAAGCAGAATTTCAGCGTTAAGACCATCATCGAATTTTATTCACGCTAATCGCACTTTTTTAATTCACTCCACTCTTTTGTATGGAATCTATCGCCCTCCCGTCAAAAATAGAAATTAAGTCCGGGAAAGAGCCCAATTCCGCAGAGCTCATCGTGGAACCCTGCTATCAGGGTTATGGAACGACGCTTGGAAACGCCCTGCGTCGGGTTTTGCTTTCTTCTATTCCGGGCGCGGCGGCAACCGCAGTAAAGATCAAGGGGGTAGACCATGAATTCTCCGGGATCCCGAATGCGAAAGAAGACGCGGTTCAGCTGATTTTGAACCTCAAACAGCTTCGTCTGCGCATTCACACCGATGAACCGGTACGGCTTCATCTTTCTGTTAAAGGCGAACGCATTGTCACCGCCAAGGACATCGAGGCATCATCGGCTGTGGATATTATTAACCCCGATCTCTACCTCGCCGAACTCACAAGCAAGGATGCCGAGCTTGAACTTGAAATCTTTGCGGAGTGCGGACGCGGCTACCTCAAGATAGAGGAGCGAGCAAAGCGCGGGCTTGAACTTGGCACCATGGCCATTGATGCTATTTATACCCCTATTCGCAATGTCAGCTTTCACGTTGAGCCGGTACGCGTCGGTCAGATCACAAACTTTGATAAACTTATTGTCACCATTGAGACCGACGGAAGCATCACTCCAGAAGACGCCATAAAACAGGCCGCCAAAATTCTTATTGACCACTTCTCACTGGTTTCAAACCTTGAAATGAGGGGAGTGACTACTCCTGCGCCAAAGGAAGAAACACCGGCTGAAACTCCGGTTGTGGACGCGCTCACCGCGGCACCGGATACCGAAGCCCCGACCGAAGAGAAGAAAGCAAAGAAGCGTTCAAAAAAATCTGAGGAATAAGATTGAGGAATTAGCATTGAGCATTGTATGCGCCATCGCAAGACGGGAAAAATATTAGACCGCAAACAAGGACCGCGCAAGGCCCTGCTTCGTGGCTTGGTCAATAGTCTCGTGCTCTACGAAAAAATTAAAACAACCAAAGCAAAAGCCAAGGCAATCAAGCCCATTGTTGAAAAGTACGTTACCATTGGCAAGACGCCCTCTCTGCACCACAAGCGTCTCTTGAAGAGCGAGCTCTATACTGAGGGCGCCATCCGCAAGGTTTTTGAAGTTCTTGGACCGCGATTCAAGGACCGCAAGGGTGGCTATACGCGCATTATCAACCTGGGACCAAGACAGGGGGATGGAGCTGAAATCGTACAAATTGAATTTGTGAGCTAACGCTTATGGAAAAGAAAACTTTTCAAATAGACGCCGAGGGGAAAATTTTGGGACGCCTTGCCTCGGAAATCGCCAAAATTCTTCAGGGGAAAAACTCCCCGCACTACGCGCCGGAAAAAGACTGCGAACATTTTGTTGAAATTAAAAATGTTACAGGCATCAAAGTCTCCGGACAGAAAGCGGTGCAAAAAGAGTATAAACACTTCAGCGGATATCCCGGCGGATTAAAGAGCATTAATTTTGCAAAACTCTTTGCCAAGAGCCCGCAAAAAGTGCTCTCTTCCGCGGTTCTCCGCATGTTGCCAAAGAATCGTCTGCAGAAAAACCGTATCAAGCGGCTGAAATTTATCTAGCCAACACATATATGATTGAAACGAAAACTCCGGCCGCCCGCAAACCAGCTGTGAGAAAAACTCCGGCCAAGCCGCGCGTCGTTAAAAAAGTCGATGATTCCGCTCCAGTGGAAAAGACACTGGAAGCGGCGAGTCGCCTCCAGTACCTCGCGGCTATCGGTAAACGAAAAACCGCGGTAGCCAATCTCAAACTCATGGTACATGGGAGCGGTAAGATTATGGTCAATGGGAAAAATTTTGAAGCCTTTTTCTTTCTTCCTTCACTGCGGGAAGGCATCCTGCGCCCACTTGAACTCTCCGGTCTCAAGGATAGCGTGGATGCCGAGGTGCGCGTAAATGGCGGGGGAATGAGGGGCCAGGCTGACGCTCTGCGCTTGGCATTCACTCGCGCACTGGTGAAACTCAACCCCGATATCCGCCTGACGTTCCGCGGTGCAGGGTTTCTGACCCGCGATGCCCGAAAAAAAGAGCGCAAGAAATTCGGACTCAAAAAAGCCCGTCGAGCTCCGCAGTGGGCGAAGCGCTAAGCGTGAGCCCGCCTTCTCCTCTCACCACCCCGACCGGGGTGGTTTTGTGTTATACTATGGCCATCCTATGCCCCCATCTGTTGCAAAAAACACCTTTTCCTTGACCCTCGGGTTCATCGGCCAAAAAGTCCTCTCTCTTATCTACTTCTCTCTCCTGGCAAGGTCTCTGGGACCGGAGGAAGTGGGAAAGTACACCTTTGCTCTGGCTTTCACCACCATCTTTTCCATCCTCGCCGATATCGGCATCACCCCTGTTTTTATCCGTGAAGTGGCACGTGACGAACGCGCGTCGCGCCGCATCCTCGCCGTTCTTCTTCCCATCAAACTCCTCCTCACCCTCCTCGCCTCGAGCGCAGCCATCGGGAGTGCCCTCATCCTGCATTACCCGCCCCATGTTGTCTTGCTCATCCTCTTGAGCAGCGGGGTCATGGCGCTCGATGCCCTTCATTTGAGTTTTTATGGATTCTTGCGAGGAAAAAAAATACTCTCTTATGAATCCATCGGTGTCATAGCCGGGCAAGCACTCACTGTTACCCTTGGCATCTTGGGGATTTTCTGGCATCTCCCGCTCCCATTCTTCATGGTCGCCCTTGGCGTTGGGAGTATTTTCAATGTCCTCTGGAGCGGCATCACCGCTTGGCGATTGGGAATGAGATTCTTTTTTCTTTGGGAGCCGAAATTGGTACGCACACTGCTCGCCGCCGCTATTCCCTTTGCGCTGGCGGGGATATTCACGAAAGTGTATTCCTACATAGATACCGTTCTCCTTGCCTCGCTCAAAGATAATTTCACGGTCGGCATCTACAGCGTTCCTTATAAAATCACCTACGCTTTCCAATTTTTGCCCATGGCCCTTTCCGCGGCCCTTTTTCCGGCGCTTTCGAGCGCTTACAAGAAAGACACCCGTGAGTTTCGATTACTCTTCGAGCGCGGGCTCTCCTACATGGCTATCCTTGTTTTACCGATCGTCGCGGGAATCTTCACTCTCGCCCCGGAGATCCTCGTCCACATCTTCGGTTCCGCTTTTGAACCCTCGCTCGAGCCATTGCGCGTCTCCATCTTTGGACTCTTGTTTATTTTTCTCTACTTTCCGGCCGGAGCGGCGCTCAACGCCGCTGAACGCCAGGGCACGAACACTTTTTTCATGGGTATCGCCATGATAGTGAATATCTTTTTGAATATTTTTCTCATTCCGTCCCTTGGCGCCACCGGAGCAAGTATTGCCGCGGTCGCAACCAACGCCATCCTTTTCTGTCTGGTTTTCATCACGGTCGTAAAAATGGTAGGGTGGCCAAAGGGAATAACACCTTTGATAGTAAAAACAACTCTCGCCGCCGTCATCATGTCCGCCGCCGTTTTTGGAGCAAAAGACTTTCTTCCCTCGCCACTTCTCTCCATACCCTGCGGCGCGCTCATCTTTATTCTTCTCACCTTCTTTTTTGGTATAGTTAAAAAAAACGATATCGAACTCGCCCGCCGGGTTTTCCGCCGAGAAAAACCCGCGGAGGCGCCACCGGCGAACCAATCATAATATACTGATATACTGGGTATGAAAGTGGTATGAAAATAATTTCAAAAATCTTTTGGTCTCTTCTCGCGATAACCGCGCTCCTCGCACTTTTAGTTTCCCGCACGCCCATTTTTGCCGCGGTCAAGATCTCTCTTCTCCATCGCTTTCTCCCACCCGCAAAAACCTATATCGAAGTCACGTCGAAACGTACCCCGACGCCAACCCCCGAGTCACAACCAAAACAAATAGAGGAGAAAACCAAACCCACTCCCGCGCTGGCAAAAATTTCGGAACAAGAAAAACCCGCATCGGTAAATTCACTGCCGGTCGAGTGGAACCTTGCTGTTCCCTTCACCTCACAAGCGCCAAAAAAAGACTGGACCATGCCCTTCCAGGAAGCCTGCGAAGAAGCATCGATTATTATGCTTGATGCTTTCTTCACCGAACGCGCACTCGACGCAGAGAGCGCCACCGCGGAGATACTGGACATCCTCGCATGGGAAAAGGATAACCTCTTTCATTGGGTGGATACCAACGCCGAGGAAACCGCGCAGATTATCCGGGAACACTACGGATATAAGAATGTCCGCGTGGAGTACGACATCACGATCGAGGATATTAAAACCGAAATCGCCAAAGGCCATCCGGTCATTGTTCCCGCGGCCGGCCGCCTCTTGGGTAACCCCTACTTCACCCCGCCGGGGCCGATTTATCACATGCTCGTCGTGCGCGGATGGACGCGCGATGGAAAAATGATCACCAATGATCCCGGCACAAAAAGGGGAGATGGCCACCTCTATACCGAAGAGACTCTCATGAATGCCATACACGATTATAACTCCGGAGATATCCTCAATGGTCGCCGCGCGATGATTGTAGCGACGCCGTAAAGCAGTGAAAAGTATAAAGTGCTCAATTAACTGAAAAATTTTGCACTGAAACTTTTCACCTTACACTTCTCACTTTTTATTTGCTATGCGTCTCTCTCTTCTCACCCTCGAATATCCGCCCCAAAAGGGTGGCATTGCCTCATATTATCGCGGAATAGTGGATGCATTGCGCTCCAAGGGATATGAAATGGAAGTGATTCACGATGGACTGCTTTTTCGGCGTTTCTGGCCGCGATGGGTGAGGGGAATAACCACCTTGCGCAAACATATTGCGGCCAAAAAACCGGATTTATTGCTTATCGGACAAATTCTTCCTTTGGGCGCCGTCGCTTGGATGCTCCGCAAAAAAGCCACTTATGCCGTCTTTCTCCATGGCATGGACATCTTGTCGGCAAAGCAGTCCTCCCGCAAACGCTGGATCGCGCGGAAAATCCTCGGCGAGGCGAAATTCATCGTTGTAAACAGTGATTTTACCGGCAAACAGGTTACGGCGTATGGCGCGGCGCTTGCGGAAAAAACAGTCCGAGTCTATCCATGTCCCACAGCCCGCGTCTCTCCATCCCCTGAAACCGTCGAGACCCTTCGCCGCAAGCTCGGACTCTCCGGAAAAAGAATGTTCATCACCATGGGGCGCGTTGTGGAACGAAAGGGACACGATAGAGTGATCCGCGCTCTGCCAAAAATTCTTGAACGCATTCCGGAGGCGATTTATATCGTGGCGGGACTCGGATCGTACCTCGACAAACTCACGCGGCTTGCGACCGAGCTTGGCGTTCAGCACGCCGTACGTTTCGTTGGCGGAGTAAGCGACGAGGAGCGCGCCGCGCTTTTTGATTTGTGTGATTTTTGCATCATGCCTTCAAGGCAAAACGGCGCGGACGTTGAAGGATTCGGCCTTGTCTTTCTTGAAGCGGCGCTCTCCGGCAAACCTTCGATCGGCGGCCGAAGCGGGGGAATCCCCGAGGCAATTCTTGACGAAGAAACGGGACTCTTGGTTGATCCAGAAGATGTAGATACTATTGCAGATGCCTCAATCAGACTTTTGACAGACGACGCGCTTCGCGCCACATTGGGAAGGCAGGCAAGAACGCGCGCGCAAAATGAATTTACCTGGAAGAAACAGATTCAACCTCTCCTGAAACGCCTCGTATAACCATATGATCTCCGTTGTTATCCCCGCCTACAATGCCGAAAAAACCCTGGCCCGATGCCTTGCCTCGCTCCGACATCAAACCATGCGGGAGTATGAAATCGTCATCGTCAACGACGGCTCGCGGGATGGTACGGCACGGGTGGCCGAGCAGTGGAAGGCTACGCTGGCACAAGCGGGGATACCGCTCACGGTGATTTACCAGGACAACGCCGGGGCCAACGCCGCGCGTAACCGCGGTGCGCGGCAAGCGCGTGGCGAGTATATTATTTTTTTTGACGCGGATATCGTTGCCGCGCCTGCCATGCTTGAGCGCATGATGAACGCGCTCAAAACACACCCGGAGGCCTCCTACGCCTACAGCGCATTCAAGTTCGGATGGAAGACATTTGAACTTTGGCCTTTTGACGCCGTGCGCCTGAGGCACATGCCCTATATTCACACCACATCGCTCATCCGCCGCGCGGATTTTCCTGGTTTTGATGAACATCTGAACCGTTTTCAAGATTGGGATATCTGGCTTACAATGCTTGAGCGGAGAAAAACGGGAATATGTATCCCCGACATTCTTTTTCGCATCGTCAACACCGGTGGCACCATGTCCACATGGATCCCATCATTTTTCTACAAACTCCCGTGGCCTCTTTTTGGCTACACTCCCAAAACCGTTTCCCGTTACCGCGAAGCCCGGGAAATCATCAAGACCAAACACCATCTATGATCCAATGGAAATTCATCCGCCAAACATTGCTTTTTATCACCCTCTTTGAACTGGTCTCCTTTTTGGGATACTTCAACCCAACCGCCGGAAAAATCGCGTTTGCCCTCGCCTGCATCGCGGCCATCGTACTCACACTCCAAAAACTTGAGTATGGTCTCCTTTTGGCGCTTTCCGAACTCGTCCTCGGCTCCAAAGGAGGATACCTGCTTTCGTTTCCCATTGAGAACTTCACGCTCTCTCTGCGTATCGCGCTTTTTATCATCGTGATGAGCGTCTTTTTCCTGCGCGCGTTCCAGACGCGGCGGTCATGGCAATTCGCCGACTTGAGAACCCATCTCCTACCATGGATTCCGCTTGCCGTTTTTGTACTTTGGGGAATGATAATCGGGATCATGCGCGACAATGACTTTGGTAACGTGCTTCTTGATGCCAACGGCTACTGGTACGCGGCGCTTCTTCTACCCGCCGTTTTTGCCTTGCACAATGACAGGAAATTCTCCGCCCGCGCCCTGCATGTCCTTGCCTCGGCAGTCGTTTTTCTTGCCGCCAAAACATTGATTCTCGTCTATCTTTTTTCCCACGGAAGCGCGTTCTATATAAACACGCTCATCTGGTATGGCTATCGCTGGATCCGCGCGACCGAGGTGGGGGAGATAACCGTCATGCCGACAAATTTCGTGCGTATCTTTATGCAAAGCCATATTTTCATACTCGCTGGATTCCTCGCCGCGCTTATCGTCTTCCTCCGACACACGGACAAAACGGCGCGGAAACTCGCTCTTGGATGCGCGGCCGTTTTTGCGGGCATCCTGCTCACCAGTTTTTCCCGAAGTTATTGGGTAGGGCTTGCGGCGGGGCTCTTGGTATTCACTTGGCTGCTCTTCATGCGCGACGGACGTATCACTTTTTCTCTCGGAGCTATTCGAGAAAAATTGACTCTCGTCGCGGTCGTCATGGGCGCGTTTCTCACCGGCGGCGCGATCTTGGCCGCCCTCATCTTCTTTCCATACCCGCGCCCTTCGGCCGTTGATCTTTTGGCATCCCTCAAAGATCGCAGTCTGGAGTTTGGCGATGCGGCCACATCCAGCCGGTGGAATCTTCTTCCGCCGCTCCTATCAGTTGTCAAAGAACACACTATCCTCGGAAGTGGTTTTGGCACTACGGTGACCTATACCTCCGACGATCCTCGTGTCCGCGAAACAAACCCAAGCGGGCGCTATACCACATACGCCTTTGAATGGGGGTATTTGGATATATGGCTCAAAATGGGATTAGGGGGATTGTTCGCCTTTGTCTGGCTTTTCTTCAGCCAGGCGCGCGCCCATTTACGCTCTCTGCGATTTCACCCCATTATCGCTGTTTCATCTCTTGCCGCCCTCGTCGCCCTCTTTGCCACGAGCATTTTTAGCCCATACCTCAACCACCCGCTTGGGCTTGGACTGCTGATTATCACAGGATTAGCGATTAAGGAATAAGCAAAATAAGCAGGGTAGGATGCAGAGTAGGATGTAGTCCATCCAAAATCCCGTATCTTAGCCAAAATGGCTTATTGTAGCAAAATTTTACCCGCATGCTATTGACAAAATCGTGAATCCATGCTATAGTAAAAACGTTAG
>JBBTTG010000043.1:0-12748 GCA_038064355.1 Patescibacteria group bacterium | reverse complement strand
CTCGCAACATCCTCGCCTTTTGCCTCGACCTTGGTCAAACGCGTAAGTCCTAAAATAGCTCAAATGCACCTGGCACAGAGGTAAAAATACTGCGTGAAATACAGTCCGTAAATCGGTCTTCCCTTGACAACGTTTTTTAATTTGGTACTATTTCCTCGAATTCCTCGAAGAAATATCGCTCTTTTGTTTTTTCAACATGCTGTCCCGTGAGCGCACGGAAAGGATCGCCATGGAAGAAATACGAGTACCCCAGCCGTTGGTAACGGAAGTGGATGAAGTCATCAGGGGCCCTGTTTCCCGGGCGCGGAGCCTCGCCGAGGTCAGTGGTCCGCCGCCGGCGCAGAGACCTATTGGACGAAAGTGTTGCAAATGCGGGAAACCTCTTTCTCGGTATAATCTGAAAGACACGTGTTTCTGTCATTTTGAACGGCGGTAATCCGATGAGAAAATCAGAAGTTCTTTTTTAAAGGTGCGCTTGTCCTCCTCCTTGCGTAAAATACGCGAGCGAGGTGTGGACAGCGCGCCTTGTTTTTCTGTTTGAGCGTTGTTACAATGTATGCATAAGAAGCGCGAAAAACGGGAGCCGCCGGCGCTCATTTTTCGCATATTGGTATGGCCTCATCATGCTTATGGGGGGAATGCGCAAACGCGTTTTGAGAAAAACGATTTTCAAAATAGTTGCGAGATTTTGGAAAGAGTATGGGTATGATTTTACCCTGCGTGGGTTGGCGCTCATACTTGGTACCAGCCTTCTTTTCGGCTCTGCCGCTTTTTACGGTGCGTTGACGACGTCTCCGGGCCAAGCGGCGACAACCTCTTTTTCCGAGAATTTTTCTTCCGCGACCTATAAAAACAGCTCAACGACAGGTGTTTGGCATGTGGATCCGGATGGCGGTTTTGGTGAGATATCTCGCAATCTGACGGACGGCTGGATTTCCAATTCAACACTCGAAGTGTTCGATGGTCTTTCCACGCCGACGGCGAAAGGGGTTATGCTCTCCCCGACGTTTGATTGGAATCCGGCGGTGGATTGTTCGGTAACGCCGGACGCGTGCACGATGTTTGTGGCAGGGCGCGGTATTTGGCGCAGTCAAAATCGCGGAACGAGCTGGACGAATATCAGCGATGGTCCGGCCGCGGCGGATATTCCCGCGACGCTCTATCTCGATGTGGTCATCTCGCCCACCTACACCACCGACCATGCTCTCTTTGTCCGCGGTTCGGGAAAGGGTATATACAAAACAAGCGATGCCAACGTTGCCTCGCCGTCTTGGGCGCAGGTGGATTGTGCCGCCGGCGGCTCGGGTTGCGCCAATGCCAGCGTGAGGACGTTCTCGCTCGCCAATGATTATAATGATGACGTGGGTGTTTGCGGCGCCTCAAATTGCACGATACTTCTTGGGGCGGATGACGGCGCGTATTACACGATAAACAAAGGGAGCACATGGGTGGTATACGCTTCCGTCAACGCGGCGCACGCCGGTACGGACAGTATTGATCAAATCCTGGCCTCTCCGAATTTTTCCACTGACTTTGGTCTCTATGTTTTGTTTGAAGATGACGTGATTATCCAAAGCGTCGACGGCGGTACGAGCTGGTGTACGGTAACAGGACTTCCCGCCGCGCCTGTTTTGCACATGGCGCTCTCGCCAGACCATAACGCCGGCGGTACGCCGGATGGCGCGGTATTTGTCACCTATAAAAGAGCCGCTTCAGCAACCGATGATCTGTATAAAAGCACGGCGCCGGCCGCATTGTGCACAGTTCCCGCGTGGTCAACGATCGATGTCATCACTGGGGCTAATATTTTTCAGGGCGTGAGCATCGCTTTTCATCCTTCCTATAATGAAGGCGTCATAGGTTCGCAGACCATGTATTTAAGCACCGGCACTTCAGGCGCCGGAACCTATCGCAGTACCAATGGCGGATCCGGCTGGACGGCTATTCAGGGGAGTTCACCAAACAACATCAATGCCGTTGGACCGCTTGAGATCGCCCCAAATTTGTATCTTGGAAATCCGGTGGCGATCGTTGGGTCTGCCGCGGATGTGAACAATCGGAGCGGTATCTTTGTTGCCAGTAATGCGGACGCGGCCACGCCCAGCTGGTCGCGTATCAGTACGGGGCTCAAGTCCCTGCTCTTTATGGATACGGCATTTTCGCCGAATTATTTGGATGACGGAACCTATTTTGTCGCGGATAAGCAGAACGGGGTTTTTCGGACGACAGATCGCGGGGCGACGTTCACCAGGCTTGCGACCGGTTTGACGCTGGGGGGTGATATTGTTGGCGCTCGCTCGCTGATGGTTTCCCCGACTTTTGATAATGATACGACGGATTGCTCGGGTGCCTCGGCGCACAAATGCACCCTGTTCTTTTTTATGGACTCGGGGATTTTTCGCAGTCAGGATAAGGGGGATACCTGGACAGCCATCAATACCGGGCTTGATACCGATGAGCGCGCCGTGGCAGGTATCGCCATTTCCCCAAATTTTTCAAGTGATCAGACATTGTTTATCGGCACCACGGAGGAGACCCCATATCATGACGGACAGATTTTCAAAAGTACAAACGCGCTTGGCGCCACGCCGAGTTGGAGTTTGGCGCACGCGAGTAACGCGACGATCCGCGCGATCGTCACCTCACCAAGTTATACCACCGACGGCGCGGTGTTTGCCGTGCTTGGCAGTGCGAGCGTCCTCAAATCCACCGACGGGGGAGCGAGCTGGACAACGCTTACTTTTACCGCAACGCCTTTTAATGTGGCGCTCTCGCCCACGTTTAATGATGACGCGGCGAGTTGCGCCTCGGCTGATGTGTGTACAGCGTTTGTGATGGAGGAATCCTCGGGAAATCTGTGGCGTACGCAAACCAAAGGTACGGCAAACGGCGACTGGACAAATGTGGCGACGGTTGCGGGCGTTGGCACTCCATACGGGTTGGCTGTTTCGCCGACATACGCTACGGATAAAACGGTGCTCCTTGCTGGAACACAAGGAGCCCGTGTGAGCACCAATGCCGATGCAGGAAGCCCGACGTTTACAGCCAATAATGGTGAACTTCTTTCTTCCGGTGTGTTTGGCACTGCCGTCGATGCGTTTTCCTTCATTGTTTCCGCGGCTTTTTCTCCGGGATATGCCACTGATGGCGTGGCGGCGGTTACCTCCATGATCAGCGGGTTTGTGAATCGGTTCAGCGCGGGAGGAGCCGCGACCGGCACTCTGCGTTCAAGCGATATCTATACCGCCGGCAGTACTGTTCTCTCGGCGACTTTGACGGCGACCGCGACACTCAATGGGCAGACCTCATCTTATTTCATCACCAATGATGGCGGTACAACATGGAACAGCGTGACTTCCGGAACTCCCTATACCTTTACCACCACAGGCATCGATCTCCGCTGGCGCGCGGATCTTTCCACAGTTGACCAAACAGTAACGCCGAGAGTGACGGGTATCGGCATTTCGTACACAACGCCAAGCGGTGGAAGCGCCCCGGGGTTGTTTCCGCCCAAGGCGCCAGTATACAAGGATGGTTCCGCCAGGGGGATAGATGAGAGGATGGTGGCATGGAGGCTTGAGAATAAAGCGAACAATGAAACAAGGCTTTTGCTGTATGCTCCAAACGATACTGCTGATCCGCAAGAGGTTATCCCCCAACAGGAATCGGGCGGTACGCTGATTGAGTTTGATGTCATAGCGCGCGACCTCGCCGGTCCAAATACAAAAGCAGAAGGATATACAGTCGTGGCAACGAATAGTGGAGGGCGTTCATCCCCAACGAAGTTGCCGACGGTGTATACGCTTACCTATAAACCGGGACTTCCCGAAGTGAAACAGGAAGGATTATCGGAAGTGAAGATTGTTATCAATCCCAACCGGAATCCCGACGATGTTGAGTATGCTCTTTTGGATAGAATCGCTCTGCAAGATGCGAAATGGATCGATGAAAAAGGAGGATTAGTTGTTAATCCTGTCTGGCAAACATACGCGAAATGGGGTGGAGCGAATGGTCAAAAAATCTCCTACCTTGAACAGGGAGTAACATACCGGTTTGCCGTACTGGCCAGGAATAACGACAAAGTGGAGCGTTCTTCCGATGATGGACAGGTGTTTATGCTTTCAACGGATTTTCCGAAGATCGGGGTGACCAAAACGATTGTTCCCGATACCGGGAAAACAGTCGCGAGCGTGAAAGATATGGGCGGTGTGGTGTTTGCGTCAAAAATGCATCGCGCCGCAGGAGGGTTTGCGCTGGTCTTCTTGGCTTTGTTTATGCTCGCGGGGAAGGGAATGGTGGATGCGAACGGGAAAATATCCCTGCGCCGGGTGTACGGGAGTATTCTTTTCGGTAATCCGCATACACTGTTCCGCTCATGCGCCCCGCGAGGAGAATGCGGCACGTATCGCACGTCGTTTTCGGCATTTCAATCACATCACGTTTTTGCGCGGCGGAGTGTCATTGCGGCTCTGGCGTTTGCGTTGGTGAAAGCGGTTCTTGCCGCCAGCGTAGTTTTTGTGGGATCGGCGGCTGACGTGCCGACGGTTTTGGCGGAGACATCCGCTACCGCCTTCAAGCCGGGAGATACGGTGCGTTACCGAGTGACGGCTTCCGCGATTGGTCAAGGAACGGCGCAGAATGTTACCGTGGAGGACATATTGGATGATCGGATCGAGTTTGTGCAAGGGAGCGTTGTCGGCGGGGCAACGGTGTTTACGCCCCCGAATCGGCTTTCTATCACACTCGGAGATATCCCGACCAATTCGGATAGTCGCTCCGCGGATTTTCTCGTTCGCGTGAAGAGCGCGGCGAGCGGTATTGTTACAAATCAAGCCAGCGTGTTTTCCAAAAATTCAAGCTGCATTGAAAAAAACTGCGCCTCAGGTGTCGTGTCGTTTATGGTGCAGGCGAAACAGGAGCCGCCGATTGAACCCCCGGAGCCTCCGGCACCGCCGATTGAAATTCCCAAACCGGTTTCGTTGCCGGTACGGCTGCCGTCTCATATTATCCAGCCGTCGTCCGGCGATGGTGTTGGTGGAGGGGGCGGTGCGGGTGGCGGCGGGGATGCGACATCGGCCGTAGAGATTGAAATTCCCACAACGGATATCACCTATGTAACAGCCGAGGGCGAGTCGCTCACCAATAATCCAGCGCCCGCTATACGTGGCAAGGCATACTTTCTCGGCGGGCGATCGTTGCCCGCGGGTTCCAAGGTTAATATCCGCGCGAACGGTTTGTCTTCCGGTGAGGCGCTCGTTGGCGAGGATGGAGCTTTCACCTGGCGTCCGGAGAAAAATTTGGAAGATGCCGAATATGTTTTTGAGGCTACGAGCGACGGCGCCACCTCTTTGCAAGTGAAGGTAACGGTAGATACGCGCATTGCGGCGCCACGGGTGAGTACGGCCAATTTTCAGCCGGATATCCCCGCGGTGGCGGTTACTCGAAGGGAAGGCGGAAAAATGAGCGTCCCGACGCGCCTTGAGATGAATGGAACAACCGACAGCGATACCTCGTCTTTGGAGTTGCGCATTGTGCCCGCGGGTTTTGTGGGCGCCGCGGGACCGTTCGGTATCCGCGCGGCAAACGCGGCTTCATCGCCTATAACAGAAACATTCGTACCCCATGGTCCCGATTGGTCATACTCCACCACCGTGCCGCTCGAAATCGGAGATTACCAAGTAAGCGTGGTGGCCAAGGATTTCGCGGGAAATCTCTCGCTTGCGTCGAATACGGTGAAATTCGCCGTAAGTATTCCGCAGTGCGCGGATGGCGTGGACAATGATGACGACGGCTCCACGGATTTCTCGGACGATACGGATTGCGTGAGTTTGCTCGATAATAGCGAAAAGACGCCAATCATCGCGGCAATTTTCAGTCCCCAAGTAAAGCGCGTCGCCAAGCGATATGTGACGCCGGGGCTTTTGTCCGTCGTACTTATCAACTTCGTTTTGGCAATCAACTGGGCTTCACTCCTGAATCTTCTTCAGTCGTTTATCACCCAGCCGATCATGCTTCTTGAGAGGCGCAAACGGAAAGGGTGGGGAATCGTCTATAACGCGCTTACCAAATTGCCGGTTGATCTTGCCACGGTGCGCCTCTTTACGGCGGAGGGGAGACTTTTGCAAACGCGCGTAACCGACAAACAGGGGAGGTATGCTTTTATCACTGGCCCGGGCCGCTATCGTCTTGAAGTGGTCAAAGCGGGTTTCGTGTACCCGAGTATTTTCTTGAAAGACAAAAAAGAAGACCTCGATTTCCTCGATTTATATCACCATGAGGTGATTGAGGTGACCGAAGAGAGCACGACCATCGCGGCCAATATTCCGGCAGATCCCGTGGAGAAAATGGAGACACCCAAAGAGGTGTTCCGCAGGGTGACTTTTCGAAAATTCCAGCGCAGAATGGCGGCGATGGGGCCCGTGTTGTCAGCGGTGGTGATTGGGATTTCTCCGTCGGTGGTAACGATTGCGCCTTTGGCAATGCACGTAGCGCTGTATTTTGTCTTCCGCCGTCTTTCCGTGGGTCGAAGGCCCAAGTCGTGGGGTATAGTGTATGAACGGGAAACCGCGGAGCCGATGAAATTTGTCATCGCGCGCGTCTTTGAGAATCAATATAATAAATTGCTCGAAACCCAGGTAACCGACGGCAGTGGCCGCTATTCATTCCTGGTGGGTCGCAATGTGTATTACCTGGTTTTTGAGAAAGCGGGGTACGAGCCGTATAAAACCTCGCCGGTGGATCTTCTCAAAGAGGGGAAAGAGGCATTCCTTGGTATTGACGTCCGCTTATCCAAGCGTCTGGCGCCGCCAGCCTCGACGCCAGCGATTCAACCTCCGACCCAGGCGCCATCATCCGAGACAACTCCGGAAGACCAAGAAACAAAATCCTCAGCATGAGTATCTTTCAAGGGTTGGTACAGAGGTTTCAGAATTTCATTCAAGCCTCCGCGGTGCGGTGGTCGCTTTTTGCTGTAATTTTTGCGGCGGGCATCTTGGGTTTCGCTTCGCAGGCCGTCGCGCAAGAGAAAGACATCATCAATATCTTGGGAGATTTCATCGCCAATGGAATTTCCAGCCTCATCGTCAATATCATCATCCCGCTACTGGGGAAACTCCTCACTATTTTTGTTACCATCCTGATCGAGTTGTCAAAATATAATGATTTCATCAACGCGCCGGCGGTAGTGAATGGTTGGGTGGTCTCGCGCGATATCGCGAACATGTTTTTTGTCATCGTGCTTCTCATTATCGCTTTTGCGACCATTCTCGGAAAAGAGGAGTACCAATGGCGAAAACTTTTACCCAAGCTCCTCATCATGGCTGTGGTGATCAATTTCTCGCGCACGATTGCCGGGCTTCTGATTGACGCGGCACAGGTGGTGATGATTACGTTTGTCAACGGCTACAGCGCGGCGGCCGGCGGTAATTTCGCCAACGCATTGCAGATCACCCAGCTCTTGCAGCTGAATGAGGCGCAACTCGGGAGTGGTGGCACGACGATCTCCCCGGCCAATATTGCCGGCGCCGCCATATTCGCCGCGATCATGCTTGTGGTTTCTATCGTCGTGGTGATTGTGATGCTCCTGACGCTCGTCTATCGCACGGTGATGCTCTGGCTCTTGATTGTGACTGCACCACTCACCTGGTTTGGAAGTGTCTTTCCCCCAGGGAAAAAATATTATGAGAAATGGTGGCACGAATTTCAGAATCAGGTGATTGTTGGGCCGGCGCTCGCGTTTTTTCTCTGGCTGTCGCTTGCCACGGTGGGCAGCGGGAGTGCGGCGAGTATTGTCAGCAGTGAGTTAGGCGCCATACCGGATGAAGATAAACAGTCCGCGGCCATCACCAAGGTGGGAACGCTGGACAGTATTCTTTCCTATCTTATTTCCATTGGTCTTTTGGTCGGTGGTTTGCAGGTGGCCCAAGACTTAGGGAGTTCTTTTGCGGGTTCCGGATCGAGCTGGCTCAAGGGTCAGGCCAAAGGCGCGGTCAAGGGCGCATGGGGCGCGGCAAAATTCGGTATGGGCGCGGCAGATCTCCTGCAGGCGCAAGTCTCTGGTATTCAAGTTGCCAAAATTCCAAAAAAATTCGGAGAAGGATGGGCAGTACGTACGAAAAAGATGGAACAAAAGGCAACGGAGAAGGGGCTTTCCAATCTACAGGCCATGCGAAAGGTGCCCCTCTTAACCGCGACCGGAATCCCGAGTCTTCTTATGGATCCCTCTGGGTTTGCCAAGAATGCGCTCTCGATGCAGGGAATCGTGGCGCGCACTCGGCAGGGGCTTTTGGGTGGAGGGATAGATAAGGCGGTAATGCTTGGTATGGCTCAACGGAATGCGACTGATGCAAAAAAATTGACGGACGAAAATGAGACTGAAAATAAAGGGATTGTCGAAACACGCGCAAATCAGGCGGGTGCTGTTCAGACAAGAGATGAAGCGGTTACTCGAAGGGATGACCTCCAGCGACAAATGGATCAAGGGCGAGCGGCGGTGGAGTTTGAGCTTTTACAAGCAACAGGAGATCATCAGACGACTCAAGGGTATAATGTGGCAAAGCAAGCGGGTTTGATTGGGGAGAATGTAAGTGAAGGGCAATTTTTGCAATTCAATCAAAAACAGATGGTGGGCGTTGAGAAAAAGGCGGCCACCAACGCTTATGATTGGCGCGCGCAAGAGCCGGCATTGAACGCGCAGTTGTCCGCCGCCGATGCGGATGTGCAACAGAAGACCGATGCCGCCGCGCGCGGTGAACAATGGCTTCAAGCGGCGGAGGCAGATTATGCGGCTGGCACTCCCGAGCGGGAGAAGAGAGAGGGGCAAGCAGGCGTTTATAAAGAGAAGGAGAGGAGTTGGAATGCGGCCTATCTTCGGGGCGAGTCAGACTATCAGACTAAGCTCGAACAGGTTCGAAATCAGTATGAGCAAGAAGCATTTAAAAATGTCGACCTTACGCGTTCTGCCGATGAGCTTATCGGTGATCTTGAGCGTGGATTGGCGAAGGGCGACAAAGCGCTCGTAACGCTTATTTCCAAAGAGCTTTCAAAGCGTGGGAGTTCGGATGTACTTTTTGAGAAGTTTGGAATCAAAGAAGGAGGAAAAGCGGGGCTCAAACGGTATACGGAAGAGGTGTTGCAGGGTCGCGCCGGTGTGGATGGGGATTATGCGATGAAGACGGCATTGCGTATGGCGGCCAGTGAAGCGGATAAGGGGAATATCGGATTCAAAGGCGCCGTAAAAGCGGATCCGATTACTCGCGAGGTGAAGTGGCAAACAGATAACGATATGGCAAAGTCCGCGGCTTCCTCTATGCAGGGCAAGACTGTTCGCTCGGTTATCGACAGTACAAGCCCAGGCGCTTTGACGCGGAAGAGGGCGGACGGAACCGTTCAGCTTTCTCCTCAGGCCATGGGTTTCCTTTCCAAGCTCAATTCCAATACCGCCAGTCTCAAAAAGATTATCAATGATGGGAATATGAAGCCCGAGATGCTTCAGGCGTTGCACAGTCAGCTTGCGGAGTTACGGAGGTTGGAGGCCAGTGGAAGATTGAAGAAAGATTTTGTGGATTTGATCGAAACCGAAGGAGCAAAGGTGCCTCCAGCCGTCGCGACTGATCCGGGAAAAGTTGCCCAGCAGATGTACGCGGCGATCTATCCGCCGGCGCCCGGTGGAACTCCATAGTGTATGGCTATTGATATAAAAAAATTTAACGATCCGGCGTTTGCGAATCAGGCGCGGCAAGCCGCCTCTGATGCTTTGCGTACTGCCAATGTCTCGGCTGGTATGGACCTCTGGAGCGCCCTGCGAACGCTTGAGCGACAGAGAGAACAGTTGGATCCGGCCGTGAAACCCCTCTACGCTGCGGCTCTCAAAGATGCCTTTTTCGTGGCGTTTCCCGCCCTCCCGAACCGCGTGATTGTCGATACGCTCCCCGAATACCTCCCCGCGGTTATTGATAATGGGAATTATAATCTCTTGGATCAATTCAAAAAGAAGCTCGCTTCGATTGAGATCATCGAAGATCGCGATGAGTTCCGCAGGCTCCTGCGGGATGTGCTCTCGGCGAGTGAGGTGGTCCTCACGGATATGCCGATTGCGGTGGGACAGGAGAAACGCTCGGGCACTCTCAAGGAATGGATGTCGCAGTATATCGCTACGGTGGGAGGTGGAAAGACGGATTCAGTGAAACGCTCGGAGTTTTTATCGGGGAAAGCCCTCTCCGCGCTTTCGGATATCGAGCGCGCTCGTGTGGAAAAAGTTACCAAGTTTTTTGATTATCTCAAGCTGTCTTCTCTCGATCCCGAAGGGGTACCTGAAGAACTCGAAGCGGATTTTGTAGATGAGATCTACATCCTTCGCGATGGAAAACTCGAGCGAGTGCAGCCTTTTGAAGATGCGCTCGTGCAAGATACATCAAATCTCCTGCAAGCTTACCAAGAGGATATGGCGACGCGTTCGGGTGAGTTAAGTCCTCTGGAGCAACAGGCGGAAGGTGTTGCAAAAAAAATGAAATTCACGGGAGCCTGGGCCCAAGAGATGGTGCGAGCCGCCCTTGATCCAAAGCAGAAATCCAAAGCGGAAGAAGTGATCGGCGCGTTGCAGGTGATTTTTCAAAAAGGAAAGATTGCCGATTTTTTACGGGGGATTGAAAGCGATATTGTGCACTCTCTCCAAACGGCGCACGCCGGCGATGCTCAAGCGCTGGAGCGCCGTATGGCGATTCTCAAAGCGGGCATCAATCTTCCCGGTACCTTGGAATTATTTTTCAAGATTGTGCTCGTGGAAAGGCTTGGGCTTGCTTCTTCGCACGCGGCGGCAGTGGCGGCGCGGCTCATCGCGCGTCTGCCCGAGGCCGAGCGCGCCGGATATCTTGATATTGCCTATTATGACATGGCAAGAGGGGAGTTTCAGTGGGGAGGCGTTAAAATGTAGAATGAAGAAGGAGGAAATATGGTAAATGAGATACAAAATACCAATCAAAAATCTCGGCCTACGGACGCTGGAGAAACGCTCGTGCGCGGCGCGGATGGGAAAATGTATATTTTGCGCGGTGGAAAACTTATTCCCCGCGGCGTTTCAATGCAGAGCCAGGTGAAGACTCCGCCGCTGGTGGTAGCACGTCCTCCTGCTGTTCCGCCGAATACGGCAGTGTCTGCTCCCGTATCGGAATCGAGCGTGAGCGTGGAGGATGAACTCGCGGTCGCGGGAGGGTTTCGTCTTTCTGATGCTTCTGCCACCCGGAGAATGAAGGATATTGCCGACGCTTATGCCCACGGAGTGCGCGATGATCTTGAAACACGCGCGGCTTTGACGCGGCTTTTAAAACTTGGTGGCATGGGCATGAAGAGTGAGGCTGCGGAAAAAGTGCTCGCGATTTTTCGTCGCCTGCCAAAAGAGACGCTGAAATCCGCACCATCGAGAGGCCCTCGGGTTGCCACAAAAACAGAGGCTTCTCCGTCGCGTCTGAATATTTCAGCGGGCTCTGCTCCTGCGGCGAACGTGAGGCCAGATACTCGCAGTCCAGTGGCTGGTGAACTTGACCGGTTGATAGGCGGGGCGGTGCAAAAATCAGGATTGCGGCTTGACGATGCCGTCCTTGCTCGGCGGTTTGAAATGGTGGTTTCAGCTCGTCTTCGGGACGTGCGCGATGCGCTTGAGACGCGGGAAATCCTCGTGCGCGAGGTGAAGACCGGCGGCATGGGGTTTTCTCCTGCCGAGGCGGATCGGGTAGGGGGAATCCTCGGTGACATGGTTAAAAAGTTTATGGGTGTTTGGCAGGCGCGGGAAAAGGAGAAGACAGAGGATTGGAAGCACAGGCAGGTGCAGAGGTTTGAGCGCGAGATAAACTATGGTGGGGAAGAAGACGATCTTGAGCGGCGTCACGAAAATCTTTTAAAGCGCGCCGGCGTCATGCCGTCTGTGAGAAAAAGCGGAGTGTTGAAGGCGGAAACTCCGTCGGTATTTCCTCCACGGGCATCCGTGCCGACCGTGCGTGTTTCAGCGAATGCAATTCCAAAGGCGCCGACTTCTTCAAAGGCTTCCATGCCTGTTGCGTCGCAACGTGCCGTAGAAGCTGTACCAAAGCTCGCGCTTCCTCCTCCGCCTCCGCACGCGAAAATGCCGCTACCGGCTCTTGTTTCAAAAAAAATAGTGAGTATTCCCGTGTTGCCAGCCATGCGGGTTGCCCCGTTCGCGGAGAAGCCAGCGGTCTTGACTTCGGGAAATCCAGCGATGGCGCCGATGATGTTTGGGGGCGCTTATATGCGTCCAAAAGTGCAAGATGTCCGATTTTCTCCGCGGCTTTTGGGTCCGGTAGATGAACTGAAGGAGTTGAAGCTCGCGGATTTTCGCCGCCTGGGGCGTGATGCGGGAGAGATTGTTTTCAAACTTCGCGCCAAGATTGACCTTTTGGCCGAGGGGTCTTTTGCTCAAAGGATGGATGGTATCAAGGCGCTCAAGCAGAGTGAGCCGTGGCAGTTGTATTTCCAGCTTTCCGCGCGGGCGCTCGAATCGGGTACGCCAGTGGAAGAGGTCATACGGGAGAGAGAAAAAAGAAAAGAGTCAACTCTCACGAGCGAAGAGTTTCGTGCTATAATGGAGATGAACAAGGGGTTGAGGTTTTGATCCTTTGTAAGATAGGACTTACGCGCTTCCGCCCGGGAGTCCTGTAATTGTGGAACTTCCCATGGCGGAAGCGCGTAAGTCCTATAAGATATGCCGCAGTTTGTCGTGCCGCAATTTATTGACGTG
>JBBTTG010000042.1:0-5548 GCA_038064355.1 Patescibacteria group bacterium | reverse complement strand
GAGTCCGCGAGGCGGTGGCGGGGCGATTCGTCGAGCGTACGATTTAGGTCAGAGCTTCCACGCGCTCCGCGCGTGAGACATCATTCGGGATTCTGCTGGAAATGAGTCCGAACTTTTTGGTATAATGTCCAAATCAAAAATCCCGACGGTACCGTCGGGATTTTTGATTTGGACAAACCCAGGACAAACCCAGGATTGACATAGTTGAAAGAAAAAGGTAAGGTGATGGCGTTGTCCGAGGGTTTCGGCGGTGGCGCACACTAACAATCTGCGAGGTGAAGCCGTGCAAGATCCAGTCAATGTGAAAGATCCGGTCAAGGAGGCCATTCTTAAGCAAGCCGAATGTCAGCATGCGTTGAAGTTCGGCGAATTCACGCTCAAGTCGGGGCGAAAAAGTCCCTACTTCTTCAACGCCGCGGATCTCAACGGGGGTCGGGTATTTGAAGCTATCGGGCGTGGGTACGCCGATGTGGTCAGTTGCGGTTTTGGGGAAAAAGCTCTTGATTTTGATGTCATTTTCGGACCCGCGTATAAGGGCATTCTCCTTGCGGGGATCGTTTCTTTGGGTCTTTATTATTTTTCCGGAATTGACAAGCCAGTGAGTTACAACCGGAAAGAACAAAAAGACCATGGCGAGGGAGGGTCCTTGATCGGCGTCACCCTCAAAGATAAGAGTGTCCTCATCGTGGACGACGTGATGACCGCGGGCACGGCGGCGGAGGAAGCGGTGGAATTCATCCGTGCGCACGGTGGTGTTCCGGTGGGAATGGTTACCATCCTCGACCGCCAGGAGAAAGCCAAAGATACGGAGTTCTCCGCGGTTCAGCAGGTGGAACGCAGACATTGCTTTCCAGTAAAGAGTATTTTGACCTTTGCGGATATCCGCGCGTATACCAGAGCCAATCAACCGCAGGAAATCATCCAGGCGTTGGAAAAATATCGCACGCAGTACGGCGTTGGTTAATCCTGCGCCACGCATCGTTCTTTCAGGGTTCGGTCACAGTGACCGGACCCGATTTTTTAATTTTTTCCTACTCGCCTCCACTTGACCCAACTCACGGTGTCTTGTTAAGGTATAAGCAGTTTCGCACCTTTTCATTGGAGGAAATCATGGCGCTTGAAACATTCGTCGCGGGTGTTCAGCTTGCGCACCCAATCATGAACGCGGCCGGCACCTGCCGGACAGTGGAGGATGTTCGGGAACTGCTCCAAACACCGGTTGCCGCGGTGATGGTGGGATCGATAACCATGGAGCCGCGCACGGGAAATACGGGACAGACCTTTTGGAACGGCCCAAATTACAGCGTCAACTCTCTCGGTCTTCCCAATGGCGGTATGCCCTACTATAAAGACGCGCTTCCGGAGATGGTGAGGCTCGTGCATGGCGCGAATACCCCGATTTTCGCGAGCGTGGTGGGTTTTACGCCGCAGGAATATAGGGAACTTGCCGCCTTTGTTCTTGGGTGCGGCGTTGACAGGGTTGAGTTGAATCTCGGTTGCCCGAATATCTGGCGTGGCGGGGTGCAAAAGGAGATACCCTGCTTCAATGACATGGCAGTCGCCGATATTTTGGCGGCCGTGGAGCACGCAATAGACGATATGGTCAAAGTTATAGTCAAACTCTCGCCCTTTTCCGATTTGCATAATCTCGAGCAGGTGGCGGCCATGCTTAAGCGATTTTCCATCGTGAGGGCGGTTACCAGCTGCAACACGAAACCAAATGTCTGTGAGTACGACGAGAATGGAAAGCCACTCATTGGTGCCTATGACGCGGTGGGTGGCCATATCATCTCCGGGGGGCTTTCGGGGCAGAGGCTTAAACCTATTTCCTTGCCCCAAGTGAAGACCCTGCGGTGCGCGCTTCCGTCGTATATCAAAATAATCGGGGTGGGTGGGATAAACTCCGGACAGGATGTATTGGATTATATTCAGGCGGGCGCAGTCGTGGTTCAAGTTGGAACTGCCTTACTCCAGCGTGGCCATGGCGTGTTCAGCCAGCTCCTTGCTGAGTATATAGAGTTGGCCGGTCCCCAAAAAGGATTTGATTGGAATGCTTATCGGGCGTGAAAAAAGATTAGAAGATTACACTCGTTCAGCAATGGACGAGTTTTGTTTTTGTTAAGGTAAAATTAAGTGTCGTAAAATATAATAAAATTGTTTCTTGAGAAACAATTTTACAAGGGTTATCCCCTTTACTCACGGTTTATCCACACACTTGTGCACATGTTGATAGAAATTAGGTATCGGGGACTGGTGATGATGGCTGAAGGAATGATTTACGGTGCTCACATTGGTTGACATATTTGTCTACATGCTCATCTAATCTTCACTATGTCGTCTTTTTAGGACGGATCGAAGTGTTACTCCAGTAAATTGTTTCTTGAGAAACAATTTATAAAAACAGTCAAAATACTCTGTCATCGCGAGCGACCGCAGGGAGCGTGGCGATCCCGTGCCCGCAACTATATTGCCGCATCGCTCCGCTCCTCGTAATGACATAATAAAGGCAAGATAAGTCTACGCTAGTGTAGACTTATCTCTGGAATGTAGGGCAAATTTACTTTACATGGTAAACAGAAAAACACTGCGTCGTCGGACGATGCAGTGTTAGATGTTCGGATGGTCGCTCATTGCGCGCCAAAGCGAGTTTCATGGGTTTGACTGTTCCGCTCCGGCCAGCGACCGTTTGGAAAACAGCCATCCGCAAGCCGATACCAGCCGGTAAGGCGGCCACTCTTGTCGTATTCCCATTCATAGCGACCTGTTTTTATCCAGAACATAGTTGTCTTCCTCGATGTGGTGTAGCGAGCTATGCGGCAATTCCATTAAAATAAAATTGCCATGTTCCTGCGGTTCCGCCGCGGCGGGAAGACACCACAGGGGAGTTTTGCAACGACCTCTAAAACACGAGAAATTTGAGACTGTAGAAAAATAGCTTCCTGGTCATTTCTGATCCGGTTTCGTTCCAAAATGGATGCTGAATGAGCCACCGCATTTTGCGGGGCCCCGCCACAGGCGGTGGGATGAATATATCCATATTCAGACGAATTCAGCGCCGTTTTGGGGCGAAAGTGGACAGAAATGAGCCGGAAGAAAGCGACTCCTGGTATTTTTCTACAGTTTCAAATTATATAACAGGGGATTTGATTGTTTCTTGAGAAACAATTTATTAACATTGTACGACGCAAGTATTTTGTTTTATTTAAGGTATATTTCCAGTTTTTGCGCACTCGTGTATGATTTAAAAGAGTGGATTCTATGCAAAATATAGATTTTTTTGAACGGCACATCCTTTCTTTCTTCCGGCGTGAAGGGCGCCGATTGCCGTGGCGCAAGGCGAGGATTGGCGCCTATGAAGTATGGGTGAGCGAGATCATGCTCCAACAGACGCAGGTGGGGCGAGTTTTGGAATATTATCGGAAGTTCTTGGGGCGTTTCCCGACCGTGCGAAGCTTGGCGCGCGCCTCCTGGGAGGAGTTTCTCCCGTACTATGCCGGACTCGGATATTATAACCGTGGCCGTAATATGCTTGCGGCGGCAAAACTAGTCGTTGAGCAATGGGGTGGACGATTTCCAAAGAAGTATGGCAATCTCATCGCGCTTCCAGGGATAGGCGACTATACCGCGCGGGCGATTTTGAGTTTTGCCTACGGGCAAGATGTCCTTGCACCCGATACAAACGTGAAAAAAGTGCTTGGGCGGTTTTTTTATGGCTCACGACAGGCGGATTTGGATTTGGAGGCATTGAATAAAGCGCTTCGCGCGAAGAAAAAAGATTTCAACGCGGCTTTGATGGATTTTGCCAATGCGATTTGCAAAACTCGACCATTGTGCGGGAAGTGCCCACTTCAAAAGCAGTGTGTTTATTGGAAAACCGGTGGAAAAAAAGAGAGGAGGGCGATGGCAAAGAGAAAAAAAGTTGATACTCGCGATGCCATTGTTCATCTCATCCTCCACAAAAATCATCACGAGTATTATTCGGAAAGCACGCGCGGATTTCAGCCGTTTTTTCTGCCCACCGGCGTGCGCACTCGCGAGGAAATTAAGAAATATTTTCGCAAGCGGTATGGATTAGACCTTGCCGTGCGGTTCCAGCACCACGCAGACGAATCGCATATTCTCGTGAATGCCCAAATACTCCTCGGGCACCATGATTTTGAGGTGTATACGAGAGAGGAAGTGGACGGTTGATTTTTTCGCGGAGGCCGCTATAATAAAAGCGCTATGTCCAAGCACTCACATTGGGCGAAAATTAAACATGATAAAGGCGGGGCGGACGCAAAGAGGGGAAAAGTGTTTTCCAAAATTGTCCGAGCGGTGCAACTCGCGGCGCGTGACGGCGCGGATCCGGCGGCGAATTTTCGATTGCGCCTGGTGATGGATCAGGCAAAAACGGCCGGTGTGACCAAGAATACTATTGAGCGGGCGGTGTTGCGCGGGAGCGGACAGGACGGTGAGGGGATAGCGATGTCCGAGGAGATATATGAAGGGTTTACTCCGGGAGGCGCGGCAATTATCATCCATGCGGTTACTGATAACAAAAATCGCACGTTTCAAGATTTGAAACACCTCTTTAACAAGTTTGGCGGCAATCTTGGCGGATCGGGAAGTGTAGCGTGGCAATTTACCAAGCGAGGGATTTTGCGTCTGCCGGTTTTTGACACGATTGTGTCTATTGCGAAGACTCCGCGCGAGGATGCAGAGATGTATTTGATTGAAGCCGGCGCCGAGGATATAGTGGAGGAAGATGGAGGCTTAACGATCTATACAAAACCGGAGGAACTGAAAGCGGTCGAGGAGCGCGTGCGTGCGATCGGTGTCGTACCCGAATACGCGGCGATCGACTGGGTGGCAAAGGATGCGGTTGAGATTCCGGAAGAGAAGCAGACGGATTTTGAGGCGTTTGAAGGTGCACTTGATGAGCTTGAAGACGTGAACGAGTATTATACAAATTCTCTATGATCATCCTCGGTATTGATCCCGGAACGGCGCGGCTCGGGTACGGCGTGATTGAGGTGGATACTCGAAGCGCGCGAGCCGTGGATTTTGGATGCATTGAGACGTCAAAAGAATGGAAGAGCGCGGAGCGCCTTCTTTTTTTACGCCAGGCCATGGAGAAGATTATTCAAAAACATCAGCCGGAACGCGTGGGTGTTGAAAAAATATTTTTTGCGAAAAATTCCAAAACCGCTCTTGGTGTCGGCGAGGCGCGCGGAGTGGTGCTTGCGTGTATTGCCGAAGCGGGGATTCTGGTTTGCGAGATGACTCCCATGCAGGTGAAAAGTGCGGTAACCGGATATGGGCTGGCCGACAAAAAACAAATGCAGAAAATGGTGCAGATGATTTTTAAGCTTCAAGAAATTCCCAAACCCGACGACGCGGCCGATGCGCTGGCAATCGCCCTTACTGCGTCTCGGATGTGATGGCGTTAAAAAACGAATATAGGGAAAAGAGCTCCTTTCGTCGGTCAAAAATCGGAAAGTCTAATCTTGGAGCGGGTAACGGGAGTCGAACCCGTATGTTGAGTTTGGAAAACTCACATAATAGC
>JBBTTG010000041.1:0-32423 GCA_038064355.1 Patescibacteria group bacterium | reverse complement strand
CTCCAGAGGAGATTCACGACTACAAACGCGCGGAAGAGGATATTATGTTTTGATTTTCATCTGAATTTTGAAGAAATTCAGGAATGAAAATCAATCCGCCGAGTCTGCGGGTGCCACAGCACTGGAGCGAAGCGGAGGCATGAGCGGTGGAAAGAGAGGCGGATAAATTTTTAACAAAAGTACCCTGTCAAAGCTGATCTTTGACAGGGTGTTTGGTTTAGGATGCCCCCCGTGATAGAATAGAAAGAGCCGCCAGAGACCTGCCTGCTGTCAGGCAGGCTCTGTGACTACAGTTTTGGGACACTCAAATTTATTGGGAGTCCCGACGTAAAGTCGGGATGGCGCTGGAGAAATTCGGAGTCGCCTTATATCTTTCCGACCCGTGGGTCGGGAATGCGGGCACCCACCTGGCCTTGAGCCGAAACTTGTCATAGGGCCTACCTGGCGGCAGGCAAAAAAATATCCCGCCCTGACCATGTGGTCGGAGCGGGTTTCGCGTTTTTTGAAATCATGTAGGACTTACGCGTTTGACCAAGGTCGAGGCAAAAGGCGAGGATGTTGCGAGGCGTAGTAGAGCTACGGCGAGCAAGAGCAGAGCCTTTTAACGAAGAGATTGGTCAAACCCCTGTGGCTTCCGCCATGGGAAGTTCCACAATTACAGGATTCCCGGGCGGAAGCGCGTAAGTCCTATCATGATGGAGTGCTTGACCTTGGCGTAACTGATTTTGTTTGCTTACTGAAGACGAAGATGTAGAGGATTTCCAATATGCCAGCCGTGTTGACGATGAGGAGCGCCACAAACCACCATTTTTGCCCGAGCCGCGCGGCTTTCCAAAGCGCTACGCCCTTCCATGGTATCGCCCAAAGCGTGAGTACGGGTAAAATCCAAACATTTTGTGCGAAGAATTGCTCGAGCGTTTGTTGCATAGAGAGGAATTTTGTTTACCATTACAGTATAGCAGTTTTTCTAAAAACAAAAACCCCGACGTTCCTGGCGGGGTTTTTGGTTCTCACATAGAAGATGCTATTTTTACAACAGTGTCCTTTTCGGGGTGCCGGGAATCGAACCCGGCCTGCATGCACCCCATGCACGCGTACTGCCGATATACTACACCCCGTTTTGGGTTCCTCCGTGAAGTATTAGGCTGTGGTCGTCTTTTTCCCGAGAGATCTGATGCAACGGGTACACAAAAGCAGGCGTTTCCCTTTGATGGTTTTCACCTGTACGTTGATGCCGAGCCAGCGTTTAGTGGCGACGTTGGAATGACTGCGGCTTTGGCTCGACTGCGGGCCGCGATCGCATTTTTGGCAGATTTTCGACATAAAATATGAAGACGTGGTATTATAAGAAGGAGAAATTCTCCCATTTTTTAAAAGCTAAGGCATTATAAACTATTTCTATGGCCATTGCAAGCCCTCGCCGTTTTTTTAAAATTTTTATGGGTGTGTTGACCCCCTGCTTGTTTTTAGTCGGGGTCTTTTTTTATCCGACGTATACCGGCGCGCAAACCCAATTGCCGGACTTTGTTCTGCAGGATGTAACGCTTGCCGGCACCGGTACCGCGGTTATCTACCGCAACGACGGCGCGGCGGTGAGCGGGCGAGCGTATACGGTGAGTTTTCAATGGGTGGATGCCAATGGGGTCGCGCTTGCGCCCAAGCAAACGCTCGCGCGCAACACGATCGCCTCTCGCGGCCATGACGTATTGACATGGAATGGCACGATGGTACAGGGGACGGTAATCGCCACCGAACAGCGTTGTTATTCAACCGGTAGCTGGTTTCGCAGATCTACGAGATGTGATTCTGTACAGGTGCCGCGAATGGTTACGCAATCGCTCGCGGCGTATCGCGCGGCGCGTCCGCGTGCGGATGCGCTCCTTGCCGTTATACTCGATGACGGGAATCAAATAGCTGAAGGTAATGAAACGAACAATAGTGCGCAGGTCGGAGACATCCCGTTTCGCGCCGCCCCGCCGCCACAGCCCTCGGAATTGGCCATTTCCCGGGCAACCTTTGACGACAAGGGTCTTTTCGTGGCGTTTCAAAATCAATCGAGTGTTGCCATCGTCAATCAGCCGTTTAATGTCGGCATAGGGTGGCTTGATCAAAATGGAGCGACGATCGGCGAAAAACGTTTCGTTCGGTTCAAAAATATGGCTTCCGCCAAAGTGGAAATTATTGATTCGAGAACCGGCATTACCGCGTTCTTTCAAACGGGTCCCGGCGCGGACGATCTTTCCGCGGAGCCGCTTTCGGCATATCTCGTCCGTCGTCCCGTCAACGCTTCTAAAATACAGATCACCCTTGATGAACTCGGGACAATAACGGAGATGAATGAAGCCAATAACATGGCACTCATTAATCTGCCGAGTCCGGATTTCATGCTATTGACTCCGATTTTCACTCCTCAAGTCCTTTCCTTTCGATATGTCAACGCCGGCTCGCCGCTTCCGGCGCAGGCGATTCCCGTTTCTTTCTGGTTTGAGTGGGTGGATTCCGCGGGCGCGCGCGTCGGTGATCATCTGTATTGGCACAATCGTCCCACCGGTGCCTTTCCGCCGAATTTTCCTATAACGTTGACCTCAAATGGCATGCGCGTCTCGTCTTCCGGCGGCGAGCTTCCGCTTGATCAAATACTGCAAAATCCTCCCGCCGAAGCCGTCGCGTTAAAAATTACCATTGACGGTCCGAATGCTTTCCGTGAGACCAATGAGGGCAACAATAGCGCCGTCTTGCCAAAGCCCGTCCGTCCGCTTCCGGACCTTGTGTTCGGCAGTGTTGAGGTAAAAAGCGGCGTGCTTCGCATTGAGGTGAAAAATACCGGAGCCAACCCGTCTGCGCCCGCCGATCTCCTTGTCCAGTGGTTCAACGCGGACGGTTCGCCGAACATCGGCGTGCTTCTGTCCGCCGCCACCGGTTCCAAGCCGATATCTCCGAAGAGCTCTTCGGAGATTACCATGGCTTTAAGCGGTCAGAGTTCCGCGGAGCGATTGATCGCCAATCCGCCAAAAACCGCCGCCCGATTACAACTGACTATCGACGCCACCCGTCGCATTACGGAAATCAGCGAAGACAACAACACCGCGAGCGTGGACTATGCGGCATTAGCAAAACCGCTTCCGGATCTTGCCATGACCAAAGATTTGCAAACGTTGAGCGGCGGACAGCTTATGTTCAGCTATGCGAATCTGAATCCGGGCGCGCCGCTCACGCAGACACTGATGCTCTCCTTCTGGTTTGAGTGGGTGGACTCCACGGGCACGCGCATCGGAGATTTTTCGTGGTACGACCGCCCCGCTGCTTCGCTCCCTTCGGGCAGTACGCCGTCCATATTCAATTCCCGCGGCATCTATGTGTATTTGGCGAAAGGGTTTACCACTCTCGAATCCATATTGCAAAATCCACCGGAGGGAGCGACGTCTCTCAAGGTTACCATCGATGGACCTGATAAGTTTCGCGAAACAAATGAAGGTAATAATATTGCACTTTTCCCTCGGCCGGCGAGCGGGAAGGCGGATCTGGTTATCGCGAGCGCCGCGGTCAAAGATCGCACCCTCTCTATCACCGCGCGGAATGCCGGAGGAGCGGATGCCCCGGCGACGGATATCGCGTTTTTGTGGATAGGCGGGACATCCACCGATGCTGTGTTCTCCACGCTGGATCCCATTCTCGCCGGCAAAGAGGCGACGGTGACAATCCCTATTGACGGCGCGGGGAAAATGAGCGCCTTTCTTGCAAAGCCGCCGGAGGGAACCACACAATTGCGCGTAGCCCTTGACGGAAATCAAAAATTCATAGAGTTGAGTGAAGAAAATAACGTTGCTTTTGTCGAACGTTCGGAATTTCCGACACCCGTGGCGGAAAAACTTCCCGACCTTGCGATTGCCGCCGGAGTCCGAACCGGTGGTGTAGTGAAACTCACTCTTGTTAATGAAACAACGGATGTCCTCCGTGCGCCACTTTTTCAATTCAAATGGATTGACGCGAAAGGAAACGCGCTTGAAACTTCCCCTGTGTCCTCATGGTCGGGCACCAATATCGCACCCGGGAAAACCGGCGAGTTTGCGATCGAATACGAACGCTGGCGCGAGGATGGGGTTACTCGGTTCCTCAAACGCCCGCCTTCAGGTGCGGCGGCTCTTCTTGCTATTCTTGACCCGGAGAATAAGGTGAAAGAATCCAACGAGGATAATAATTCCGTACGTATTGCGCTTGGACAGCCGGATCTTCTCTTGGGCGTGATAGAGGCGCGAGATGGGATATTACGGATAGAAGTGAAAAATGGAGGAACGGCGCCAAGCAGTGCCACGGATATTTGGCTCATGTGGTTTGGGGCAAAGGGCGCACTCTCGTCGAGTGCGGCAGTGGAAATTTCCGCTATCGCGCAGGGGGCATCCACGGAGGTGACTGTGCCGTTTGACGGCAAAACCGAAGCGTCAACGATTTTGCGCGTGCCGCCCAAAGAAGGCACTCGCGTGCGTGTGTTTGTCGACGGCAGTAAGCGCGTGGAGGAGTCCAACGAACAAAACAATGACGCGTTTTTGGATCGGTCGGCGCTCGCGGTGAAAGAAATCGTGCTACTTCCCGACTTGGCGGTGACCGCACTCATGATTCAGCCAGGAGGTTCTTTCTTGGTCGCGGGGGTGGAAAATCGTGGAAAAGCGGAGGTTGGCGAGTTTGTATGGGAACTTCGATGGTTAGACGCAAGCGGCAACCGTGTTGGTCAGACGTATAAGAATACACATCCGGGACTCAAATCCGATTGGCGGTTTGGCGCGACTTCAGACGCGGAGGATAAGATCGGCAAGCCTGTCCCCATGGGAGAGTTTGTTGCCGATCCGCCGGCTGGCGCCGTTTTCCTTGAATACCTACTTGATCCCGACGACCGTATACGGGAAATGGATGAGAGTAATAATAAAAAAAATATCGCAACCGGGCTTCTTACGGCGCTGAAGAGCAAGAAAAAAGCGGCACAACCTGAAATGTCCATCACTCTTTCTACGGAGATTATTCCCGCCGCGCGCGCGGCGGCTTCCTCCCCCGCGACCGCAGGGTTTCTCCTTGCCTTATTCGCGTTTGCAAGCGGTGGAATGCTTCTCTATACGCATCATGGCTCTCCGGGCGGCGCTCGAGGATACCTTGGTATTTTTCCACTTCTTTTCATCTCTTCACGCGCTTCCTACATGCGTTTGCGCGGATGCGGTTCGGGAGGGTGCAAGGGTGCGCATTTTAGGCGGCACAAGAGATTGAAAAGGATGGCACGCGTCTCTCTCGGAGTAGCGCTTGCGACCGTGATGGCAAAACTTGGGCTGGCATTGATGTTTGTATTCGCGGCGGGATCCACGAAGTCGGTTTCCGCCGCTCTTCAATCGGCATCGCCCGGAGACAGCGTGCGTGCGACTCTGGTGGCAAAAAATAGCGGCGTGGGAAATTTGGAAGGCATCACCCTGCGGCTGGCGTGTCCATCGGGGGCGGTACGGCTTAATGCTCGTCTTGATGATCGAGAAGATCGGCGCGATGCGAGCCAAGGATTTGCGGTTTCCGATCTCACCTCCGGCGCGGCGCATCGTTTGGCGGTGGTCTGCGGTGTTGAGGAGGGTGCATCGCGCACTCTGCGATTTATCGGAGATGCCACACTGAAATCAACTGGGGATCGTCGATGGTATTCCAATATCGTCGAGGTGGCTGTGAAACCGCGTCCCGAGCCGGAGCCCATGAAGCCGATTGAGCTCTCCGACCTTACAGTGGAGGGGATCGGATTCCTTCCGTTGATTGATATTGTGGAAGCCGCCAATAAACCCCTGCCGGCGGTATTTTCCGCCTATGTGCGCAATCGTGGAGATGTCGTCGCTGGGTCATCTATGATTCGAGTGAGGGTTGATATTGGAGCAAATGGGAGCTGGGATGTTACTTCCAAATTTGCAGAGGCGGCGTCTCTTGCCCCTGGGGCGCAGGTGTTTGTCAAGATACCTCTTACTTGGAACGCTCCCGCCGGAACATCTATCTTCGAAATATGCGCCGACACCGAAAAGTCGGTGCAAGAATCGGATGAGTCCAATAATTGCGAGCAAGATCGCTTTATCGTTGCTGTAGGGGAGGAGCCGTATCAAGAAGAGCCCGGATTGGGGGAGTAGTGGGGAATTTCCAATATCCAATTTTCAATGGCGAGAATTTGGATTATTCGCGGTATGCGTTGACGAGGCTTTTATTTGTTGATTCGTACACACTATGGAGTTTACAAGTTTGATTTTCTTTTTTCTTATTATCATTCCTTCCGCCATCATTCATGAGTATTTTCATGGGGTGGTGGCGTTTGCATTGGGCGATCCGACTGCAAAGAATGCCGGACGATTGACACTCAATCCTTTGGCGCACATTGATCCGATGGGGACGATTTTCCTGCCAGTGATGCTCTATTTGGCTTCGGGCGGGGGATTTGTCTTCGCCTATGCCAAGCCCGTGCCCATCAATCCTTTGTTCCTGCGCCACCGCCATGGCGAGGCGCTGGTGGCTCTGGCGGGGCCGTTTGCCAATTTTGCCACGGCCGCGGTCTTGGCGATCCTGATTCGCCTTTTACCAACGGGGAATTTCAGCGCCGTCCTCGCGCTCATCGTCTACGCGAACATCCTTCTCGGTGTCTTTAATCTTTTGCCCATCCCGCCGCTCGATGGTTCAAAAATCCTCTTCCAGTTTTTCCCGCCCTCGTGGCTTCCGGCGCGCATCTTCCTTGAGCAATTCGGTTTTTTTATCCTGATCCTCTTTCTCGTTTCAGGGTTTCACTGGATGTCGCCGATTATCCTCGGCCTTTTTCGCCTCCTGGTCGGCGATGGAGGCAGTAGCTTCGGCATTTGACAGTTTTTTTGTTTTGCTCTAAACTAGCCTCACTATTTGACAGCAGGGGCTTTTTGTTTCAAAATACGCCTGCCTAAGGAAACTCCATGCCTACTATCCATCAACTCATCAAGCGACCTCGTCGCTCGATTAAAGCCAAAAGCAAGTCCCCGGCCATGGCGTCGGTACTGGATACTATTCGTCGTCGGAGCAAACTCCTGCCCAAAGGGAGTCCTTTTAAGCGCGGGGTGTGCCTCAAGGTGACCACCATGACGCCCAAGAAGCCGAACTCGGCTTTGCGGAAGATCGCCCGCGTTCGGCTCTCGAATGGAATGGAAGTAACGGCTTATATTCCGGGTGTGGGGCACAACCTGCAGGAACATTCGATCGTCATGATTCGAGGAGGCCGTGTGAAAGATTTGCCTGGTGTGCGCTATCACATTGTGCGTGGTGTCTTTGATACGCTTGGAGTGGAGGGTCGCCGCAAGGGGCGCAGTTTGTACGGAGCAAAGAAGCCGAAAAAATAAAAATTATAAAATTACGAATTCGAGAGATTGCGAATTGGAAATTTAAAATGCTATGCGACATAAACGAGCGCCGAAAAGGGATATCCAGCCGGATGGTAAATATGGGAGGGCGGATATTGCCAAATTTATCAATTACATCATGAAAAAAGGTAAAAAGAGCACCGCAGAGAGCATTCTCTATGGCGCTTTTGAGCGTATTTCCGATGAGACCAAGGATGACCCCTTGAAGGTGTTTGATGCCGCAATGCAGAATGTCGCCCCGACTCTTGAGGTAAAAAGCAAACGCGTTGGAGGAGCCAACTATCAGATTCCGATTCCGGTTTCACCGGATCGCCGTTTGGTGCTCGCTTCGCGCTGGATTCTTGAGGCCGCGCGGGGGAGAAAAGGGAAGCCGATGGCGATCAAGCTTGCTGACGAGTTCGTACTCGCGGCCAAAGGCGAAGGGAGCGCCGTAAAGAAAAAACAGGACGTGCATCGCATGGCCGAGGCAAATCGGGCTTTCGCGCACTTTGCGCGCAACCGATAAACTGAATCACGTAACGCTATGGGCCGAGAGTATACCTTGGGGAAAACCCGTAATATTGGTGTTATCGCGCATATCGACGCTGGAAAAACGACCGTGTCGGAGCGCATTCTTTTTTATACGGGGAAAAAACATAAAATCGGCGAGGTACATGAAGGCGCGACGACCATGGATTGGATGGAACAGGAGCGGGAACGGGGTATCACCATCACCGCCGCCGCGACTACGTGTTTTTGGAGGGATCACCAGATTAACCTGATTGACACTCCCGGCCATATCGACTTTACCGTGGAGGTCAAGCGGAGTCTTCGTGTTTTGGACGGCGCGGTGGTCGTATTCGACGGCGTGGCTGGCGTTGAGCCGCAATCAGAGACGAACTGGCGATATGCGGACGATTACCGCGTACCGCGTATTTGCTTTGTCAACAAACTTGATCGCATGGGCGCGGATTTTTTTTCTGATTTGAAATCTATCCATGATCGTCTGACGCTCAACGCCGTGCCGATTCAGTTGCCGATCGGGAGTGAGGAAAATTTCAAAGGTATCGTGGATTTATTCACCAAAAAAGCCTATGTCTACTACGACGATATGGGCAAAGATATTCGCGAGGAAGAAGTGCCGCTGGATATGAAAGCCCAGGTGGACGAATGGCGCGCGAAACTTCTGGAGCGCATCGTTGAAAATGATGAGGCGCTCATGGCGCGTTTTTTTGCGGGAGAAGATATCCCCGTGCCGGAACTCAAAAAAGTTTTGCGTAAGGCCGTGATTAATTTCGATCTCGTGCCGGTACTCTGCGGCGCGGCTTTGAAAAATCGAGGGGTGCAGTTTTTACTTGATGCGGTGAATGAATACCTGCCTTCGCCGCTCGATGTTCCGCCGGTCAAAGGTTTCAATCCTGATAAAAAGGAAGAAATAATTGAGCGAGGAGCTGACGATAGTCAACCTTTCGCGGCGCTTGCCTTTAAGGTGGCAGCGGATCCTTTTGTAGGCAAATTATGTTTTTTCCGCGTCTACAGCGGCACTATTCAGGCCGGGTCGTATATTTTGAATTCAAGCACCGGGGAAAGAGAGCGTTTGGGGCGCATCGTGCGTATGCACGCCAACAGCCGTGAAGAAGTGGATATGGTCTATGCGGGTGATATCGCCGCGGCCGTAGGTCTTAAGACTACCTTTACGGGTCACACCTTGTGTGATCCAGACAAGCCGATTGTGCTTGAGTCTATTACCTTTCCGGAGCCGGTTATTTCTGTTGCCATTGAACCAAAAACCAAGGCGGATCAGGAAAAAATGGGCACAGCGCTCCAGAAGCTTGCCGAAGAAGATCCGACATTCCGTGTCTATACGGATGAGGAAACCCTGCAGACCATTATCGCGGGCATGGGAGAGCTCCACCTTGATATTATTGTGGATCGCATGAAGCGAGAATTCAAAGTAGAGGCGAATGTCGGTCGTCCGCAAGTTGCCTACAAAGAGACCGTGACCGGCACGGCGGAAGCTGAAGGAAAATATATTCGTCAATCCGGCGGCCGCGGCCAATACGGGCATTGTTATTTGCGCATTGAACCGAATGAGAGGGGTGCCGGACGTGAATTTCTTGATGAAGTCAAGGGTGGTTCCATTCCGCGTGAATTTATTCCGGCAGTGGAAAAGGGCGTCAGAGAGGCCTTTACGCGAGGCGTGCTTGCGGGTTATCCGCTGGTGGACGTAAAGGTGGCGCTGTATGATGGAAGCTACCACGAAGTCGATTCTTCTGAAGCGGCCTTTAAGATTGCGGGATCCATGGCGCTTCAAGAAGCGGCTCGCCGCGCGAATTTGGTTTTGCTTGAGCCGGTTATGAAGGTGGAGGTGATCACTCCGGAGCAATTTATGGGTGAAGTGATCGGCGACTTGAATTCCAAGCGCGGTCAGATCCGTGAAATGCGCGATCGGAGCGGTATCAAGGTGATTGAGGCTATGGTGCCGCTCGCGGAGATGTTCGGTTATGCCACATCACTGCGCTCCATGAGCCAGGGACGCGCTTCCTACAGCATGGAGTTTTCAAACTACGCCGAAGTGCCACATAATGTCGCACAGACAATTATCGGCGAGAGGGCAAAGGCGAAATAATGGCATTGACGATAGAGGACTTATTTGATAGAGTATGAATGGAAATTTTCTCAGTAAAATACTGCGGTTTGCAAAAGAAAATGGTGAACGGGTGATCGTAGTGAGCGAAAGCGGGGAAGAGGCGTTTGCCATCATTCCGTTTGCCGAGTATGAGAAGCTCGCGGAAGCCACTCTTTTTGATGCACGGAAGGCGCCCTTGACAGAACGGCCGGGGCTGGATACAATACCCCGTGAAATTGCGGAAGTTCTGCGACAGGAACCGATCGCCCCGCTCCCCCGGGTAGAGGAAGATTGGGGCGGCAATGAGCTTGCAAACGGCGGCGGGGAGCAGTACCACATGGAACCCCTTGAATAAACAGTGAAATTTTGAAAATAATAAAGCGTAATCTATAATCAAATTACTTTAAACATCAAGGTATGGCAGACAAATTTGAGCGAACGAAACCACACGTGAACGTCGGTACCATCGGTCACGTTGACCATGGGAAAACGACGCTGACGGCGTCTATTTTGACGGTGTTGCGCGCCCATGGATTCACCGCCCAGGATAAGGGCGTTGATCAGATTGATGCCGCTCCGGAAGAGAAAGCCCGCGGTATCACGATTGCCACCGCTCATGTGGAATATGAGTCCGAGAAGCGCCACTATGCGCATGTAGACTGCCCGGGTCATGCGGATTATGTGAAGAACATGATCACGGGTGCCGCCCAGATGGATGGTGCCATCCTGGTGGTGTCTGCCGCCGATGGTCCCATGCCGCAGACTCGCGAGCACATTCTCTTGGCTCGCCAGGTGGGTGTCCCTTATATCGTTGTTTTCTTGAATAAGGTTGACCAGGTTGAGGACAAAGAGCTCATCGACCTCGTGGAAGAGGAGGTGCGTGAACTCTTGAAGAAATATCAATTCCCAGGCGACACCACCCCCATTATTCGCGGCTCCGCGCTCAAAGCGCTTCAGGATCCGAAAAACGAGGAAGCCGCCAAACCGATTCTTGATCTTATTAAGACCCTGGATGAATATATTCCGGAACCGGTGCGCGAGACCGACAAACCTTTTCTCATGCCTATTGAAGATATCTTCTCGATTGAGGGTCGTGGCACCGTGGTGACCGGCCGCATTGAGCGCGGTATCATCAAGATCAATGATGAAGTGGAAATTGTGGGTTTGGGCGAGACGCGCAAGACCGTGGTGACCGGCATCGAGATGTTCAACAAGAGTCTCGACGAAGGTCGAGCGGGTGACAACGCGGGTCTTTTGCTCCGCGGCACCAAGAAAGAGGAGGTGGAGCGCGGTATGGTGCTCGCCAAGGGTGGGACGATTACCCCGCACGCGGAGTTTGAAGCTGAAATTTACGCTTTGACCAAAGAAGAAGGTGGCCGACATAAGCCGTTTTTCAAAGGCTATAAGCCACAGTTCTTCTTCCGCACAACGGATGTGACTGGTGATGTGATAGAATTGCCCGCAGGAACAGAAATGGTCATGCCGGGTGATACCGTCAATGCCAAGGTGAAGCTTATTGCTCCGGTGGCTTTGGAAGAAAAACAACGGTTTGCCATCCGCGAGGGTGGCAAGACCGTCGGCGCCGGTGTAGTGACAAAGATAATCAAGTAATTGGTTGCGCAAGGTATTCCTTGTTCATTTAACCAGGTATGACGACTGCTCCTGATTCTCCAAAGAAGATTAAGAAAGAGGATGACGTGCAACGCATTCGCATCAAGATTCGCGCGTATGATCATAAGATTATTGATCAGGCGAGTCGCACCATCCTTGAGACCGCAGAGCGGACAGGAGCTTCGGTGTGCGGTCCCATACCGCTTCCAACCGAAAAGCGGAAGTATACGGTCAATAAATCAACATTCGTACATAAGGATGCGCGGGAGCAGTACGAAATGCGCACGCACAAACGATTGATAGATATCATCAACCCGACGGGAAAGACGGTAGACTCCCTGATGAGCTTGAGCCTGCCCGCGGGGGTTGATGTGGAGATAAAAATGTTATAGGGTATCCGGCAAGCGGTAAAGAAAGATCCCCAGGAAGACCCCCGGCCTTTATGGCGGGGAGGAGAAGATGGGAAAACCTTTACTGCACGCGGGGTTCCGAAGGCGAAAAAACCTTCCTGCAGTTTGAGAATTTTACAATCACCAGCCTTAGATGTGTATTATAAGGCTAGAAACCCGAGAGGGCAGAGAGTTTAGGGCTCAGCGTTTGCGGCATGAAAAGGAATTCATGCGGTAGGCCGTGAGCCGTAAGCGGTATGCCAAAAAGGGTTTCTAGCTTTTGTTTAAAGTAGGACTTACGCGCTTCTGCCAAGGAGTCCTGAAATCTGGGAACTTACCATGGCAGAAGCCACAGGGGTTTTACCGATCAAGCATGATTATGAAGTTTCTCCTGGGAAGAAAATTAGAGATGACCACCTTGTGGAATGAGACAGGGAGAGCCGTGCCGATCACCGTGATTGAAGCCGGCCCTTGCCAAGTTACCCAGGTCAAGACGAAAGAGCGCGACGGATACACCGCCGTGCAGGTTGGTTTTGGCAAAAAAAAGCACTCCACGAAACCGGCTGCCGGGCATTTGAAAGATTTACCAACATTCGCACACCTGCGCGAGGTGCGTCTTGACTCCGGCGCTGATATGGCTCGAGGCGCTACGCTGACAGTCTCCCAATTTCAGCCGGGAGATAAGGTGGAAGTTGCGGGTATTTCAAAAGGAAAAGGATTCCAAGGAGTTGTGAAGCGCCATCACTTTGCCGGACATCCTGCCACTCACGGTCATAAGGACCAGGAGCGCATGCCGGGTTCAATCGGCGCGGGTGGCGTTCAGCATGTCAGAAAAGGGATGAGGATGGCCGGTCGCATGGGCGGGGAGCGCGTGACCGTCAAAAATCTCAAGGTTATTGCCGTCGATGAGGGAAAAAATCTTTTACAAGTGAAGGGCGCCGTGCCTGGCGCGAAAAACGCTCTTCTCGTCATTTATTGCGAGTAATTTTTTGTATGTCTTTGCAAGCATCGGTCTATAATCAAAAAGGCGAAGTGGTGGGAAACCAGGAGCTCAAAGCGGGCGTCTGGGGTGTTGCCGTGAACACGGGTCTTATCCATGAAGCGTTGCGCGTGAAACAGGCTTCGAAGCGAATGCCTATCGCCAATACCAAAACCCGCGGAGAGGTACGCGGCGGAGGAAAGAAACCCTGGAAACAGAAGGGGACCGGACGAGCTCGGGTTGGATCGACGCGTTCACCGATTTGGGTGGGCGGCGGTAAGGCTTTTGGGCCTCGCAAAGAGCGGAATTTTTTTCTCCGCATGAATAAGAAAGCAAACCGAAAGGCGCTTCTCATGTGCTTGAGCGATAAGGTGACAACACAGAGTCTGGTGATCGTGGACACCTTTGAGACTTTGCCGAAATCAAAAGCGTTGGCACTCGCGTTGTCCCGTTTGCCGCTCGAGGGAAAAAAGATTCTTCTTGCTTTAACCGAACAGGAAAAAATCGTGGCGCGTTCCGCGCGGAATCTTTCGCGCGTTGCCGCGATCAGTACAAAAAGTTTGAATGTTGAAGACATACTCAAAGCAAAGGTGCTCGTTATTTCGAAAAATGGAGTGGGCGAGGTAGAGACCGTGTACGGCGCGAAATAAAAGTAACATATGTCATCTTTTTGGGATCGTTTAAAGTTTAAAAAGAAGCCTTTCAAGGAAGCCTCGCGGGAGGTTTCTGTTCACGCCCCCAAAGAGGCGCAAGGCGAGAAAAAAGAAGAGGGAAATGCCCTCCTTGTTGCCATGGCCGGTCTTGCGTCCATTGAGGCGAGCCGAACTCTTTTGCATCCATACTTGTCTGAAAAAGCGGCACTGCTTGGAGAGCACTCGGTCGCGGTGTTTGAGGTGGACACGCGGGTATCCGCCGCGGACGTATCTCGCGCGGTGCATGCCCTGTATGGCATTCGGCCGGTTGCTGTGCGTATGGTGACTTTGCGGGGGAGGGCTGTGCGGTTTGGTAAAACTCTGGGTAAAACCAAGACCAGGAAAAAGGCGATGGTAACATTACCCGAAGGGAAAAAGATTGATCTCCTGAAGTAACCTTGATTTTATGGCAATTAAGATCTACAAACCAACGAGCCCCGGCCGCAGAAATTCGAGCGTTGACTCATTTGCTGATGTTACAGCGAAAGAGCCGACGAAATCGCTCGTGGTGATGCTCCAAAAACATTCAGGGCGCAACAATCAAGGAAAGATTACCGTGCGGCATCGCGGAGGCGGTGCGAAGCGCTACTATCGCTTGGTGGATTTCAGACAGGAAAAGTTTGATATGCCGGCAACGGTCGTCGGGATCGAATATGATCCATTCCGAAGTGCTCGTATCGCCAAGGTGCGATATGAGGATGGGGAAGTGTGTTATATCCTCGCCCCGACTGATATTCATGTCGGCAGCATTGTTCTTTCTTCGCGCAAGGCAATTACGCCGAACATTGGTGCGCGCATGCCCATCCGGTATATTCCCATTGGTACGCTGGTGCACAATATCGAGCTTTCTCCGGGTGACGGCGGCAAGATCGTGCGCGGTGCCGGACTCGTGGCGAAATTACTTGCGGTAGAGAGCGGGTTTGGCCAGATTAAACTCCCTTCGGGCGAAGTGCGCGCGCTTGCGGAGGATTGCGCCGCAACGATTGGAACGGTCTCAAATCCAGATCACTCCTTGATTCGTTATGGGAAAGCTGGTAGGATGAGGCATCGCGGTCGCAGGCCAGCCGTGCGCGGCAAAGCGATGAATCCGGTCGATCACCCCCATGGTGGAGGTGAAGGACACAATCCGATCGGTCTCAAACATCCAAAGACGCCTTGGGGAAAACCTGCTTTGGGGGTGAAAACCCGCAAGGCGAATAAATGGTCGGATAAGTTTATTCTGAAACGCCGCAACAAGAAATAGTCCAACCCTATGTCACGAAGTCTTAAAAAGGGACCGTTTATCGATCACCGCCTGATGAAAAAGGTAAGCAATCTCAAGGCAGGAGAGAAAACGGTCATAAAAACCTGGGCGCGCGATAGTACCATAGTTCCGGAAATGGTGGGGTTTATTTTCGGCGTCCACAACGGAAAAGTGCACCTGCCTGTATCGGTGACCGAAGAGATGGTTGGGCATAAACTTGGTGAATTCGCACCGACGCGTAAGTTTGTGCGACACGGCGGTAAGATGCAGAGAGAGATCGAGGCAAAGGCCGCGACTCCTGCTCCCGCGGCATCAGCATCGAAAAAGTAGTAATGAAATTATAAAATATATGGAAGCGAAGGCTATTGTCCGACACATCAGACTTTCACCGCGAAAAACACGGCTCGTCGCAGATACGATCCGCGGTCTTTCTGTTGGCAAAGCGGAAGCCCAGCTCCATTTTATCAATAAGGCCGCGTCGAAGCCGATTTTGAAACTTTTGAAAGCAGCTCTTGGCGCCGCGCGAGAAAAAAAGATGGCAGAAGAGAAGCTCTATGTGAAGACCATCATGGTGGATGGCGGGTCATCGCTGAAGCGCTCGCGACCGCGTGCTTTTGGCCGCGGGGCGCCTATTCGCAAGCGCACAAGTCATATTACCGTTATCGTGAGCGAGAAGAATAAATAGCTATGGGCAAAGTCAATCCAATTATATTCCGTCTGGGATACATCAAGACATGGCCATCGCGGTGGTATGCCAAGAGAAAAGCTTACCCAAGGCTTCTTCGACAGGATGTGGAGCTTCGTGAGCATATCCGAACCCAATTAAAGGAAGCGGGTGTGGAGGCGATTGAAATTGAACGGGGAGCAAGCACCCTTACTCTTATCATCAAAGCGGCCAAACCAGGTCTCGTGATCGGTCGCGGCGGCGCGGGGATAGAAGAGCTCAAGAAAACCATCAAAAAGAAGTTTTTGAAAAAAGAAAATTTGACCATTAATATTCAGGAGATTGAACGACCCGCGTTGTCTTCCCCGGTGATACTGCAGAGCATGGTGGCGGATATTGAAAAACGTCTTCCCTTCCGACGCGTTTTGAAACACGCATTGGAGCGATTGGAAAAAGCGGGGGCGCTCGGCGGGCGCGTGTGGGTGGCCGGACGATTAAACGGCGCCGAAATTGCTCGAACGGAAGTGCTTTCTTTCGGCACCTTGCCGCTCCAGAATCTGCGTGCGGATATCGACTACGCCTTTGGCGAAGCGCAGACGATCTACGGGAAGATCGGGGTGAAGGTTTGGGTGTTTAAGGGAGAGGTTTTTTCCAAAGAGACAAAGGTTTAAGCTTTTGCCGGATATGTTGCTTCCATCCAAAGTAAAATTTAGAAAGTCGCATAAAGGGAGACGCAAGAATACCGGAGTAAGCACTCGCCGCACCACGGTGGATTTTGGCAGTGTCGGCATTAAAACTTTGGAGTATGGATGGATCACCTCGCGTCAGATCGAAGCCGCGCGTCGCGCGATCATGCATCACATCAAAAAGGGCGGCAAAGTGTGGATCCGTATTTTTCCGGATAAGCCGGTGACAACGCATGGCAATGAAAATACCATGGGTGGCGGAAAAGGAGCGGTTGATTATTACGTTGCGGTGGTGCGTCCGGGCACGGTGTTGTTTGAGCTTGATGGCGTGACCGATGATGTTGCAAAAGAGGCGATGCGCCGCGCCGGGCATAAACTTCCCGTCCTGACGAAATTTGTAAGAAAGATTTAAATGATATGGAATTTCAGGAATTAAAAAGCAAAACCCCCCTTGAGCTTGAGAAGACGCTTCTCGAACAGCAGGAGAAGCTGCGTGATTTGCGTTTTCGCGTGACGCGCCGGGAGCTCAAGAGTGTTCGTGATATTCGAGTGGTCAAAAAAACAACCGCTCGCATACTCACCATCCTGAAAGAGGCGGCCAAAAAAGGAAAATAAGGATTCCCTATGAAACAAGAAGAGAAAAAAATTGTGCAACGGACGCTCACGGGGACGGTCGTGTCCGACAAGATGCAGAAAACCATTGTGGTCGAGGTGACCCGTCTTCAGGAGCACCCGAAATACCACCGGCGTTTTAAGGTAAGCCAGCGGTATAAAGCGCACGATGAAAAAGGGGAATACCATAAGGGTGATCAGGTGACAATTGAGGCCTGTCGTCCGCTTTCCCGCGATAAGCGGTGGAGAGTCAGGGGAAAAGCATAGCCCGATATGATTCAATTGAGAAGCATGATACAGGTGGCCGACAACAGCGGCGCCAAAAAATTACAGGTGATTCGCGTGACTGGCGGTTATAAACGCCGGTATGCGGGCATTGGGGATATCGTGACCTGCGTGGTCAAGGAAGCTACGCCTCACATGCCGATAAAAAAGAGCGAAGTGGTGCATGCGGTCGTGGTGCGTACGCGCAAGGAACAGCGCCGATTCGACGGTTCGTATATTCGATTCAGCGAGAACGCCGCCGTCGTTATTGATAAAAAGAGCAGGGAACCCAAGGCAACCCGTATTTTTGGCCCAGTGGCCAGAGAGTTGCGCGATCTTGGATTTATGAAAATTGTTTCACTGGCTCCGGAGGTGCTTTAGCACGCATATGAAAATCAAGAAAGGCGACAAAGTACAGATGTTGCGCGGTAAGGATCGCGGCAAGACGGGTAAGATTCTTGAGGTAGACTCAAAGAGTCGTCTTTTGACCGTGGAGGGATTGAACCAGATTTGGAAGCATGTGCGCGCCAAGCGCGGCGGCGAAAAAGGCCAAAAGATACAATTCCCGTCCGCGGTGCCTTTTTCGACGGTCGCTCTGGTGTGTGGGAAATGCGGCGAGGCGACTCGCGTGGGTTTTCAGATTACGGGAAAAGAAAAGGTGCGCGTGTGCCGAAAATGCGGCGAGACGCTTGCTTAACGAATATATATGAGCCAGCTGAAGGAAATATATAAAAAAGAAGTGGCGGGCGCACTCATGAATCAGTTCAAGTTTAAGAACGTTCATCAGGCTCCTCGTCTGCTTAAGGTTATCGTGAGCGTCGGATTGAATAGTCAGAATAAGGATCCGAAGATCGCAGAAACGGCAACAGAGACCATGCGGCGCATCACCGGGCAGATGCCGGTGAAGACACGCGCGAAAAAGTCTATCGCCGGTTTTAAGGTGCGCCAGGGAATGGTGGTGGGTCTCAAGACCACCTTGCGGGGCGAGCGGATGTATGATTTTGTCGAGAGGCTGATTCGGATTACTTTGCCGCGTCTTCGGGATTTTCGCGGACTCTCGGATAAGCTGGTAGACCGGCAAGGAAATGTGGCCATTGGTTTTCGGGATGTGATTTCGTTTCCGGAACTCCAGACCGATGCCATGGAGCGTACTCACGGGCTTGAAATAGTGATTGCCACTTCGGCCAAGACTCGCGAAGAGGGGATTGCGCTGTTCAAGCTTTTGGGGTTCCCTTTCCGTGGGAAGTAATTTCATGATATAACCAAACAGCACTCCGATATGGCAACCATGGGACAAATCGTTAAATCAGCAAAAAAACCGAAGTTTAGCACGCGGGTCGTGCGGCGCTGTTGGAGATGCGGCCGCAAGCGCGCTTTTATTCGGGATTTTGAGCTGTGCCGCATTTGTTTCAGGGAGCTTGCAAATCGCGGTGAGATACCCGGTATACGAAAGTCGTCTTGGTAAAACCAGAAATACTTGAACGTATTTTATGATGACAGATCCAATTGCAGACATGCTTACGAGAATCCGCAACGCTACGATGGTCAAACAAAAGACCGTGTGCTTACCGTTTTCCAAAATAAAATTTATCATTGGCAAGATGCTTGAGCGCGAAGGGTATCTTACCAAGGTGGAGCGGAAAGAGGCATCTTCTTGGAGCGAAGAGCTTGAACTTGAGCTTCGTTACGATACAGAGAAGAAGCCCGTCATCCGCGGCCTGCGACGCATCAGCAAACCCGGCCTGCGTGTCTATATTCAAAAAGATGAGATTCCGACAGTCATGTCTGGGTTTGGTATTGCCATTCTTTCTACCTCGCAAGGATTGATGACCAATAAAGAGGCGAAGATGGCCGGACTCGGCGGGGAACTTATTTGCGAGATTTGGTAAATGATTTTATGAGCAGAATTGGAAAAAAACCTATCGTGGTTCCCAAAAATGTCACCGTTCATGTGGCGGATGGATTTGTGTCCATCAAGGGTCCCAAAGGGGAAGAAAAAGTAGTGTTGCACCCCCATGTGCAGGTGGTGGCGACCGAGGGCGAACTGAACGTGAACGTCTCACATCCCGATGACAAACAGGATCGTGCGCTGTGGGGTCTTTTCCGTGCGCTTCTCGCGAATCAGGTCGAGGGAGTTGTGAACGGTTTTGAGAAAAAACTTGAGATGCAGGGCGTGGGCTTCAAGGCGAATATCCAAGGGAAAAACCTTGTTCTCGAGGTTGGGTTTTCACACTCGGTCACTATGGAGTTTCCGGCCGGTATCGAAGCCGCGGTGGAAAAAAATATTATTACAATCAAAGGTATCAATAAACAAGTGGTAGGAGAATTTGCCGCATCGGTACGCGCCAAAAAGAAGCCTGAACCCTATCAGGGTAAAGGTATTCGGTATGTCGGCGAGGTCGTGCGCAAGAAGGCTGGTAAGGCCGCGAAGGCCGCGGGCGCCGCTGGCGGTGCGAAATAACGAAAAGCCAATGATATGAAAAATAAACGTATAGAAGTATCTCCAAAACTGAGACGCCAAAAGCGCGTGAGGGCAAAAATCGCCGGCACCGTCCTTCGGCCGCGCCTGTCCATTTTCCGTAGCAACGTACATTTTTATGCACAGCTTATCGACGATGTAAGCGGAAAGACGCTTGGCGCGGTCAGTGATGCCTTGCTTGCAAAGAATAAAGGGAGTCATGTGACGATTGATATGGCCCGCGAGATGGGAGTGCTCTTGGCGAAAAAAGCGGCAGAATTTGGGATCAAGACGGTGGTGTTTGATCGCGCGGGGTATAAGTACCATGGCCGTGTTCAGGCCTTAGCCGAGGGTGCGCGGGAGGGCGGACTCGTCTTCTAAATTATTTATTGTATGGCAAAGCGAGAACGATCTGGCCCCCGTTCACGGGGTGAAATCAAAGAGTGGGAAGAGCGCGTGGTTGACCTTGCCCGCGTGACGCGTGTTACGGGCGGAGGAAAGCACATGCGTTTTCGCGCCTGTATTCTGATTGGCGACAAAAAAGGACGCTTTGGTTTCGGCATGGCAAAGGGAACCGATGTTTCCGGGGCGGTTTCCAAAGCGAATCGTCAAGCGCGCAAAAATCTCATGACGATCCCGCAAAAAAATGAAACCATCCCGCATGAAGCGCGCGCGAAATTTGGAAGCGCCTCGGTTCTCATCAAACCTGCCCCAAAAGGTACTGGTATCAAAGCAGGAGGGTCCGTGCGCATTATTTTTGAACTTGCGGGAGTGCCGAACGTGGTAGGAAAAATTTTGGGCAGCGGCAATAAATTCAACAATATCAAGGCAACCATGAAGGCCATTGAGCAATTGCGCCTTCAGAGAATGTCTTAAGTTTTTTTGTATGACCGTTACATTACATACCTTAAAACCCTCTCCCGGGGCACAAACCAAAACACGGCGGCTTGGTCGTGGAAACGCTTCTTCGCGCGGCACCTATTCCGGCAAGGGTCAGAAAGGGCAGCGCGCCCGCACCGGCGGCAAAAACGGCCTCAAACTTATGGGGATGCGCCGGATGATTCAGAATGTTCCAAAGAAGCGCGGATTCGTCAGCCGGTACGCGAAACCCGCGGTGGTCAACCTCAAGGATTTGAGTATTTTTGCCGCTGGGTCTCTTATTTCTCCAAAAGAGCTTGTGAAAAAAGGACTCGTGCGCGATACGGGATCTGGAGTGAAGATTCTCGGGCAGGGTGAGCTCAAAGTGGAGGGGCTCCGCTTCCAAGATTGCGAGATTTCCTTGCCGGCGCGTGAAAAAATAGAGAAAGCTCGGGGAGTGATCGAGATAAAAGACACGAAAAAGAAAGCAAAGAAATCCTAGTCGTATGGATACCGTTGTTTCACGACTCATGCGCCTATGGCGCTTGCGTGATCTGCGCAATAGCATCCTGTTTGTCATCGGGATGCTTGTTATTTTTCGTTTGGCCGCGCATATTCCGATTCCCGGAGCGAATATTGAAAACCTGCGCTTGTTTTTTCAATCAAACGCGATTCTCGGTCTTTTGAACCTGTTTTCCGGCGGTACCATGGAAAACTTTTCCGTGGTGGCGCTCGGCGTGGCTCCATACATCACTTCGTCTATCATCTTCCAGCTTTTGGCCATGGTCGTTCCGCGGCTTGATGCCATGATGAAGGAGGATGAGGCCGGCCGCCAAAAGGTCAATCAGTGGACGCGCATGGCTGCGGTGCCGCTCGCGGCGCTCCAAGGGTTTGGCATGATCAGCCTTTTGAGGCAGTCCCCGCGGCCGATCCTGGGGGAGTTTGACGCGTGGACCTATTTTCTCACTCTGCTCACCTTGACTGCCGGTACGATATTTCTTATGTGGATTGGGGAATTGATTACCGAGCGGAAAGTCGGCAACGGCATCTCGCTCTTGATTTTCGCCGGCATCATCGCCGGACTTCCAACCGTGATTCAACAGGCGGCGGTTTCATTTGATCAGAGTCAACTTTTTCAGCTCATTCTTTTGGGCGCCGTGGCCGTTGCGACGATTGTCGGCGTGATTGTGATTACTGAAGGGCAGCGCAATATACCCGTTTCCTACGCGCGTCGCGTGCGCGGGATGCGCGTCTATGGAGGCGTGGATACCCATCTGCCGCTTCGCGTGAATATGGCGGGCGTGATCCCGATCATTTTTGCCATCTCCATCATCCTGTTCCCGTCCATGGTGGCGCAATTTTTCTTGGGCGCGAAATCGGCAATGCTCGTGACCTTGGCCGAGAAGGTGATTGCGCTGTTCCAGAACCAGCTTTTCTACGGCATATCATATTTCCTGCTCGTCTTTGGATTTACCTTTTTCTACACCTCCATCGTCTTCCATCCCCAGCAGATCTCGGAAAACCTGCAAAAGCAGGGTGGATTTATTCCCGGCATACGCCCCGGGCGGCCTACGGCGCAATACCTCTCTTATGTGACCAATCGGGTGATGCTTGCCGGCGCGCTTTTCTTGGGTGCCATTGCCGTGATGCCGCTTCTGCTCCAACAGCTCACGGGTACACAAACCCTCGTCATTGGCGGTACGAGTGTTTTGATCGTGGTCTCGGTGATTATTGAAACCGTCAAACAGATTGAAGCGCAGCTGACCATGCACGACTACGAGGGATTGTAGGAAGGGGAGGGAGTGAGGTAAAATAGAATCCATGCGCAAAATTCGAATCCTCATCCTCACCCAGACCATCATTGCCTTGCTTTGCACGGAAGCTCTTGCGGTGGCTTCTGTATTTTTTTCGTCGCACCAGTGGCTCGCGCCTGAAATCATGCCCCAGGCTTCGACCGTGTCGGGTTTTGTTTTCTCATTCCTCGCGGCGACCGTAGTGCTGTTTATCCTTCTCAAGTCGTTTCGCGGGCGGGTGATTTTTGAATTTTTGCTTTCTATCGCCGTTTTTGGCGGCGTGTGGTTTCTTCTGGGCGCGTTCCTTCCGTCCCCCTGGGATATCCTTTTTGCCTCGGCTGTCACCCTTCTTCGTCTCTTTCTTCCGTACGTCATCGTGCAGAATGGAGTGATGATTGCAGGAGTGGCGGGTATCTCCGCCATGCTCGGTATTTCTACTCCGTGGAAAACCGCGCTCATGATTCTCGTTTTGCTTTCCATCTACGATGTCATTGCCGTGTATGAGACCAAGCACATGGTTACCATGTTCAAAGGACTCCTTGAGCGCGGCGTGGTTTTTGCGCTGACCGTGCCCGAAAAACTCTCGGGGCAGTTTCATCATCTCCGGAGCGTGAATCCGCGGGAAGGATATTTTTTCTTGGGAAGCGGTGATTTAGCCCTGCCGTCTCTTTTTGTCGTTTCAGCTTTTGCCACCCATCCGGCGTTGGGCATCGGGGCAATGATCGGTTCGGCGCTCGGCGTGGTGCTGATGGAAACGCTTTTTCGTCTGGGTAAAGGAAATCCCATGCCCGCGCTCCCGCCCATCACCCTAGGCTCGCTTCTCGGGTTTTTCCTTGCCATGTTGTTTATTGGATAGGCATCAGGCGTCAGGGGCGAGGGATGAGTTTGCATGGAAGGGGGTTCTATTCTACACTGAAACCGGATGCCTTATACCCTCAAACCATACTTTCTATGTACAAAATCGCCATGCTCGGCCACCAGGGCGCCGGCAAAGGGACACAGGCTGAACTTCTTTCCAAGAAATTTGGAATTCCCGTCATCGCGCCCGGGGACATGTATCGGCGTGAAATTGAACTCGGAACCGAGCTTGGAAAGATGGCGCAGGGTTATGTGGATCAAGGGAAGCTCGCCCCCGATGAACTGACCAATGAGATCGTAAAATTGCGCCTGGAACAGCCGGATTGCGCCAAAGGTTTTATTCTCGATGGATTTCCCCGTCGCATCAACCAGCTCGCTATCATGGAAAAATTGCAAGAATTGACGCACGTGTTTGATATCGAGATCAACGACGAAGAGGCTGTGCGGCGGCTTTCTGGGCGTCGCGTGTGCTCGAAGTGCGGTGCGACCTACCATGTGGAGTCAAAACCATCCAAAAAGGAGGGGATATGCGATGCCTGCGGCGGAAGGGTTGAGACCCGCAAAGACGATACTCCGGAGGCTATCCGCGAGCGGCTCGACATCTACCATCGCGAAACGCGTCCGGTGATTGCGTTTTATAAAGAAAAGGGGATCGTGCATGAGATCAATGGCGATCAGTCTATCGAGTCTGTGCATGCCGATATCATGAAGGTGCTTTAATATGGCGCAGGCGGTGATAAAGAATGCAATTGAACTTGAGGCGATTCGGGAGGGTGGAAAAATTCTCGCCGGTATTTTACGCACACTCGTGAGCCGTGTGAAATCTGGGGTGACCACTGCCGAGCTTGACCGCGAGGCCGAGCGGCTTATGCGCGAGGCGGGAGGTGAGCCGTCTTTCAAAGGATACCATTCCGGAGGTCCAGTGCCCTTTCCATCGACGATTTGCGCCTCGCTCAATGAGGAAGTGGTGCACGCGCCAGCCGTGCCTTCACGCACCTTGAAAGCAGGTGATATTTTTAAAATTGATATCGGGATGCGGTGGCCGGGGGAAAAATTAAGAATGGAGAATGCCACCGCCTTTGGCGGGGTGTCGCTCATGGCGGCAAAAAATGGGGAATGGAGAATGTTGAGTGATGGATTGTGTACGGATATGGCGGTGAGCGTGGTGGTGGGGAAAATGTCACCGGAATCCCAGCGGCTTCTTGATACGACTCGGAAAGCTCTTGAGGCGGGAATCGCGGTCGTGCGCGATGGCGCGCGCGTGAGCGATATCGGCAAGGCGGTGGAGGCCGTTGTTAAAAAGCAGGGCTATGGAATCGTACGGGATATGGTGGGGCACGGCGTGGGCTATGGTGTGCACGAGAAGCCCGAGATTCCCAATTTTTGGCGCAAAGGATTAAGGGACAATATACTCAAAGAGGGCATGGTGATCTGCATTGAACCGATGGTGAATTTGGGCACTCATCAGATTGGCATGCTCGATGACCAGTGGACGATGGTGACGGCCGACAAATCGCTCTCGGCGCATTTCGAGCACACGATCATCGTCAGGCGCGATCATGGAGAGGTAGTGACACTATGAAACTGCTTGGTATCGATTATGGCACGGAGCGAATCGGGGTGGCGCTCGGTGATACGGACGTGCGCGTGGCCGTGCCGTTTGAAGCCATTGACGCGACGGCTTTGGCCGCGGAGCGCATTGTGGCGATAGGAAAACAGGAGAATATCGAAATCGTCGTGATGGGTCTTCCCAAGAATCTTCAAGGGCAGGAAGGGAAGAGCGCCTCGCGCGCGCGGCGGCTTGCCGAAAAAATCCAATCGCTTGGTATGAAGATTGTTTTTGAGGATGAGCGGTTTTCCACCAAAGAAGTGGAGCGGGCAATGAAGGAGTACGGGAAAGCCAAGCGCGGTATTGACAAAGACGCTGCTGCCGCGGCCATTATCCTGCAAACGTACATAGAGAAAACAAGCGACAAATAAGCAAGGTTTTGTCACCCCTGTGAAAGCAGGGGTACAGGTCCGGATCCCTCTTCCCGCGAAAGGAGGGATGGATTTCCGCTTTCGCGGGAATGACGGAGTCGGTATATATTTTCAAAGGATATGACTTATTCCGCCCATGGCATCATCCTGCGACGGCGCGACTACGGCGAACATGAGCGGCTCTCCACGATTTACACCCGGGAATACGGCAAGATCGAGGCCGCGGCGCAGGGGATACGGAAAATCAAAAGCAAACTTGCAGGGCATACCGAGCCGCTTACATATGGGGAGTTTATGTTTGCCAACGGCCGCCGCACGGAGCGGCTTATTCAGGCGCGCACCCTGCAATATTTCTCCTCCCTGCGGGAGGATTTGGCGGTACAGATGTCTGCCTTTTTTATGGCCGAAGCGGTAGATTTACTCACGCGGGCGGGGGAGCGCGATTTGCGGATTTTTGATTTACTTTTAAATACTTTGACGGCTGCAGATGCGGGTCAAAAGGATACTTTCAGCAGTGTGGTGAAGCTTTTGCACCTTTCCGGCTTCGGACTTTCTTTGGACACTTGCGTTTCGTGCAAACGGGGGAATTCCCCTGCGCTCGCGGTAGATTTTGTGCAAGGGGGAGTTTTGTGCGAGTCGTGCGCGCAATCCGCCGAGCAAGGAGTGTCGGTCTCGCGTGCGGCTTTGGATTTTTTTCGTGTTATTTTTTCCTCTCCGGTTTCTGCCTTACCATTGCAAAATAATTCCGAAATACTTTCACTCGAACTCCAGCGCCTCGCGCTTCTGTACCTGCGTGCCCATGCGCCGTATGAACCAAAAGTTGCGAAATTTTTTATGCAAGAGGGCACCCTCTTTACCCAAGAAAGCCCGTATTTAAGCGGAAAAACAGTCATGGCCCCACTCAATTGACTCCAAGGGGTATTCATGGCACGATAAGGGTACCAAAATTATGCTTCAAAAAGGCGACAAAGCCCCAGAGTTTCGGCTGAGGGGCTTGACACAAGACGGTGAAAAAGAGTACGTGCTTGCGGATTTTCGCGGCAAGTGGGTGATCCTTTATTTTTATCCAAAAGATGATACCCCGGGATGCACCACCGAGGCCTGCGAGTTTCGAGACGCGGCAACCACTGTGTCTGGCAAAAACGCCGTGGTGCTGGGAGTGAGCCGCGACAGTATCAAGTCGCACGAGAAGTTTATTCAGAAATTCAATCTGCCGTTTATTCTTCTTGCGGATATCGAGAGCAAAGTTTGTGAGATGTATAAGGTGATCAAAGAAAAGAATATGTACGGCAAGAAAGTGATGGGGATCGAGCGGAGCACTTTTCTTATCGACCCCGAGGGGAAGGTTGCCGAAGCCTGGCGCGGAGTGAGAGCCGAAGGACACGCGGGGGAAGTACTGAAGAAAATGAAGAATGAAGAATGAAGAATGCCACCGCCATAGCGGGGGTAACCAGAATATGGTATTGAAGCCGACAATTCCAGATGGAGATGGGCGCGTGAAAGGAAATGTGGATGCGGATCCGGTGCTACAAGCAATGATTGATTTTCCAAAATACGACAAGGCTGTCATTGTGACCAGCGACGGGGATTTTTATTCCCTCGTAAAATACTTATACGATCAGAAGAAGTTGGAATTCGTGATGAGTCCTTATATGAAGACGTGTTCTTCACTTCTGAAAAAATCCGACAAGGAAAAGATTGTTTTTATGGACAACTTGAAAGGGAAACTTGAATACACCGGACGAGTCAGTGGCAATAATTGAAAAAGCACCGCAACAGGACGGAACCTGAAGAGGTGCTTTCTCGTGTGGATTCTTTTTTAGAATACCATAGGGATAAAAAAATGTCAATGGCGATATTCACACAGTTGAAAGTGGACAGAAAGAGGGTGATCCCGTAAGCTGGGGTCCGTGGGCTGTAGTCGGTAGTCTGTAAGCTGAATCCAATACATATGCAACGAACCATTACCAAAGACACCGTGGAAAAAGCGGGGGAGCGCGTGCTCGTTCAAGGTTGGGTGCACTCGAGGCGCGACATGGGTAAGATTACTTTTTTTGATGTGCGCGATCGGGCTGGATTGATCCAGGTGGTGATTGCCCTCGGCGATCTTGAGGCGGGCGCGGATATTTTGAAAGAAATCCGTCCGGAGTTTGTTGTGTCGATCGAAGGCATCGTGCAAAAGCGCGGCGCCAAGCAGGTGAATCCGAATATCGCCACGGGGACTGTTGAACTTTTAGCGAAAAAAATTGAGATTTTGAACACGGCCAAGACGCCGCCGTTTGAGATTGATAAGGATACCAGCGCGGTCAACGAAGAATTGCGTCTTAAATACAGGTATCTTGATTTACGAAGCGATCGCATGCGCCGCAATATCGTTTTGCGCAACCGCGTGACGCAGTCCTTCCGGGAATGGCTTTTGAAGAATGACTTTTTGGAGATTGAAACGCCTATCCTTACCAAGGGGACGCCGGAGGGCGCCCGTGAGTTTTTGGTGCCTTCGCGCGTGCACGCGGGGAAATTTTATGTCCTGCCGCAGTCGCCCCAGCAATTCAAACAGCTTCTGATGGTGGCGGGGATAGAGCGGTATTTTCAGTTTGCGCGTTGTTTCCGCGACGAAGACCAGCGGGGGGATCGCCAGCCGGAGTTCACCCAGCTTGATATGGAAATGTCGTTTGTTTCGCGCGAAGATGTGATGACACTCGTGGAGCAGATGATGATTGACATGGCGCGCGTAGCGTCGCCCGAGAAACGGATTCAACAGATTCCCTTTCCGCGGCTTTCGTATCAAGAAGCCATGGAAAAATACGGCTCCGACAAGCCCGATTTGCGGGAGGATAAAAATGATCCCAACCTGCTTGCATTTTGTTGGGTAGTGGATTTTCCATTTTTTGAAAAAAGCGACGACGGGGGATGGACGTTCACCCATAATCCTTTTTCCGCGCCCAAGCCGGAGCACATGGAATGGCTCATGGAAAAGAAGAATATCGGCGAGATATTGACCACGCAGTATGACATTGCCTTGAACGGTTATGAGGTAGGCGGCGGCAGTATCCGCAATCATAAACCCGAAGCGCTCCGGAAGGTGTTTGAGATTATGGGCTTGAGCGATGAGCAGATTGAAAGCCAATTTGGTCACATGCTTGAAGCGTTGAGTTTTGGCGCTCCGCCGCATGGAGGTATTGCCCCGGGGCTTGATCGCATCGTCATGATTTTGGCCAATGAGCCGAATATTCGCGAGGTGATTCCCGTGCCAAAGACAGGGGACGCCCGCGACGTGATGATGGGTGCGCCGTCGGAATTGCCGCCGAACCGGCTCCGTGAGGCGCATATCAAGATTGTTGAGGGATAATCCGTATCGAGGAGGAGAATTCCGGAGATCTATGGAGATTTCCGGAATTTTTGTTTGATGATATAATGGAAGAATGCCGCCGCCTTTGGCGGGGTGCCAATCATGGCGGCAAAAAATGTAGAATGGGGACAGGAGAAAGCGTCTTAGGGCTTTTTTATCTCAAATTCATCTGCTTACTGCTTAATTTCTACTCACTACTCACTACCAACTACTTACTTCCCATATGGTCGACCCAAACAAGTTTGCCAAAAATATGCTCGGTATCAAAGAGCGCAAGGAGCTTCCGGTGGTCGTGTTGCGCGACGCGGTGGTGTTTCCGGGAATTGCGATGCCGCTCGTGGTCCAGCGGCCAAAATCGCTTTTGGCGCTTGATTTTGCCATGCAGCATGGCGGGCTGGCGCTTTTTGTCGCCCAAAAAACAGAGGAACCGCAGGATCCCGCTCCCGCCGACATCTACAGCGTCGGCACCGTGGGAAAGATCAAAGAAATGGGGAAGGGAGACGATGGCGCCGTCAGGATTCTTGTTGAAGGGGTGGCGCGCGCCAAAATTTTAAATTTTGTTGAACTCAAACCGTTTCCCAAAGCTCACATCGAGGCCATACCTTCGCCATCGGTGAAAAAGACCGAACGGATTGAGGCACTGATGTATTCGGCCATCAATCAATTCCGCGAGTGCGTTTCGCTTGGAGCTCCCGTGCCGCTTGATATCCTTTTTGTCATTTTAAACATAACCGATCCGTGGATATTGGGAGATCTTATTGCTACGAATCTCGATTTTAAACTTGAAGAGCGGCAAGCCCTGCTCGAAGCGGCCACCGTCGAGGGGAAATTGGAGCTCGTGCGGCAGGATTTGGGGCGGCAATTGCAGGTGTTGCGCACGGCCAAAAAACTTCAGGCGGAAGTGGGCAAAGAGCTCGACAAGATGCAGAGAGAAGTTTTTTTGCGCGAGCAGATGAAGGCTATTGAAAAAGAATTGGGCGGCATAGGCGGGCACACCGAAGTGGAAGACATGAAGGAGAAGATTGAAAAAGCCGGCATGTCCGAAGAAGTCAAGAAAGAGGCGCTTCAGGAATTGACCCGCATGGAACGCATGCCGTCGTTTTCGCCGGAGATTTCCTATATCCGCACGTATCTTGATTGGCTCATGCGTCTGCCCTGGGCGAAAAAAGATGAGTCAAAAATCGATGTGTCCAAAGCAGGGGGCATGCTGGACACCGATCATTATGGCCTTGAAAAGGTAAAGGAGCGCATTCTTGAGTATCTTTCCGTCCAAAAACTCGTTGGAAAAATCCGAGGGCCGATCATTTGTTTTGTGGGCCCGCCTGGAACAGGGAAGACCTCCGTTGGAAAATCCATCGCCCGAGCGCTTGGCCGCAAATTTGTTCGCATGTCGCTTGGAGGAGTGCGCGATGAGGCGGAGATTCGCGGCTTCCGGCGCACCTATGTTGGCGCGCTTCCGGGGCGCATCATCCAAGGGATTGCCACGGCGGGAAGCAGAAATCCCGTGTTTATGCTCGATGAGATAGACAAGCTCGGATCAGACGCGTTTCGCGGAGATCCCTCGTCGGCGCTGCTTGAGGCGCTTGACCCCGAGCAAAACGGAGCGTTTTCCGATCATTATCTTGAAGTGCCGTTTGATCTCTCTGATGTGATGTTCATCACGACGGCGAATTTACTCGACACGATACCGCCGGCCCTGCGCGACCGTATGGAAGTGATCGAATTTCCGGGCTATACCGAGGAGGAGAAATATAGCATCGCCACGCGATTTTTGGTCAAAAAACAGCTTGAGGCCAATGGCCTTACCGGGAAACAGCTGGCGTTTAGCGAACCCTCTTTGCGCACTATTATTCGCGAGTATACGCTTGAGGCGGGGGTGCGCGAGCTTGAGCGTGTGATTGCCTCGGTCTGCCGCAAGGTGGCGCGCTCTGTCGCCGAAGGCAAAAAGAAATCCGGGAAAAAAGTTATCGGCATCACCGATCTGCGTTTGTATCTTGGGCCGGAAAAATATCACGCGAATATGGCCGAGAGAAAAGATGAGATCGGGGTGACCACCGGTCTTGCCTGGACGCCCGCGGGCGGGGATATCCTGCAGATTGAGGCAAGCAAGATGCCGGGAAAGGGACAATTGATTCTCACGGGGCATTTGGGGAAGGTTATGAAGGAATCCGCGCAGGCCGCTTATTCCTACACTCGCGCCAAGGCGGAAAAGCTTGGCATTGAGGGAACTTTCTACAAGGATTTTGATCTGCACATCCATGTGCCGGCCGGAGCTATTCCAAAAGATGGTCCGTCGGCGGGGGTGGCCATGGTGACCTCGCTTGTCTCCGTGCTCCGCGGTGTACCCGTCAGCCGCATGGTGGGTATGACCGGCGAAATCACCCTGCGCGGCAAGGTGCTTGAAATCGGCGGCGTCAAAGAGAAAGTGCTCGCGGCGCATCGAGCCGGGCTCACGACTCTTATTCTTCCAAAGGGGAATGAAAAAGATTTAGTAGAAATCCCGCTGGACATTCGCAAGAAAATCAAATTTATTTTTGCGGATGTCATTGGCGACGTGCTTGAAAACGCGCTCGTGACCGCAAAAGTACAAGCCTTGCCATCCCAAAAACTCAAACCTAAATCCTAAATATTGGCCATTAACCACTGACGCCTATGTCTATTCCCGCCAAGGTGATCAAGCACCTCGAGAAACTTAAGATAAAATACAAGCCCGTGAAGCACAGAACGGTGTACACGGCCTATGATGCCGCGGCCACCATGAGGGCAAAGCTCGGCGAAATCGCGAAAACTTTGCATATTGTGGCGGATAAAAAACATATCCTTGCGGTGGTGCCCGCGTCCCATATGCTTGATCTTGGGAAGCTCAAAAAACTTCTCAAGGCGAAGAGGGCGGAGATCGCTCAAGAGAAATACATGATCAAGGTGTTTGGGTCAAAAAAAGGAAGCGTGGTGCCCTTTGTGGGTCTGTATAAAGATGTTGGCGTATGGGTGGATAGGGGATTCTCGCGCGCCAAGCGGGTGCTTATCGGCGGCGGGACGTTTCAGGATTCCCTGGAGATGAAAGTAAAAGATTTTTTGCGCGCCGCGGGCGGCATCTTGGCGAATTTCGCCGTGAAGAAGCCGGCGGCAAAGAAGGTAAAAGGAAAAAAGGATCGTGTAAAATAGAGAATGAAGAATGGGAATACCTATTCCAGGCCGTTCGGTTGTTAAGTTGTTCAGTCCATAACCATGTACCAGATAAAACTTGAACAATTTGAGGGTCCGCTCGATTTGCTTTTGCAACTCATTGAGAAGGAGAAGCTTGATATTGGTCGTATCTCGCTTTCGCAGATTGCCGATCAGTTTATCGCGTATCTCGAACTCTCAAAGATGATTTCGCTTGAGGAGATGGCCGATTTTTTGGTCGTGGCGGCACGGCTGCTTTTTTTGAAATCCCAGACGCTTTTTCCGAGTCTTGAGATGGAGGACGAGGGATCACTGCTTGAGGCCCAGCTCAAGATGTATAAGGAGTATTGGGATGCGGCCAAAATTCTTGAGAGTATGTTCGGGGAAGGGCGTGTGATTTTTTTTCGCGAACGACCCGCGGCGGAAGTTTCCTTTCGTCCGCCGGAGAGTGTTACCCCCGGGAAGCTGTCTGCCGTACTCCAGAGTATTATCCAGGCGCTCGAACCTTTTGTGCGCGTGCCGGAGAAGCTTGCCATCAGTGGTGTTTCCCTTGAGGATCGCATTGAGGAGTTGAAGAATCTCGTTTTCAAACGGGCTTCACTTTCCTTCAAGGAATTGATACAGTCCAAGGATAAGGCTGAAAAAATTATTCATTTTCTTGCGGTGCTGGAGTTGGTAAAACAGCAGATTCTTGAGGTGCGCCAGGGGGATGTTTTTGGAGAAATCCATCTCAAAAAAGCTGTTTCCGCCGCAGGAGCGGGATAGGTCATTTCATGTAATTTTTATATGGAGCCATTAAAATCAAAAATTGAAAGCCTTCTTTTTGCCGCCG
>JBBTTG010000040.1:0-6536 GCA_038064355.1 Patescibacteria group bacterium | reverse complement strand
TGCAAGGCAGTCTACATGACCAAAAAATTCCCGTCAATACCCCGCACTCCCCTGTACAGTTAATCTTAACGGGGAAGATGCCCTCAAGCCGCACAGGGACTTGAATAGCGGGTGTTTTTCTGCTAAAGTACGACTAATGCGCGCGTAGCTCAACGGCAGAGCCGTCGTCTTATACACGACTGGTTCCTGGTTCGAATCCAGGCGCGCGCAAATGGCAATCCGGTGAATAAACCCCCAGGTCAGTAAGGCCGACTGGAATACGCAAAAAAGGTATGTCCGAAAAAAATACACAACTGAAAATGCTGACGGGGCGGCTTTCCGCCGAACCTGTATTTTTGTTTTGGCAGAATATCCTCGAGGCGTTTCCCGGAAGTGAGTGTTTTCTCGTCGGCGGCGCCGTACGCGACGCAATCCTCAATCGCCCATCCAAAGATTATGACTTCATCGTGCGCGGGGTCAAAGCCGAGGCGCTTCAGGAATTCCTCTCAAGCATCGGCATCGTGAACCTGGTCGGAAGAACCTTTGGTGTTTTTAAATTCGTCCCTTTGATCCAGTATGAGGATTTCAAGGTCGCGGGTCTTGAACCCTTTGATATCGCCCTTCCTCGCACCGAGCAGGCGGGATTCTCCGGCGGCTACAAAGATTTCAACGTGCAATCAGATTCGCATCTGCCCATTGAAAAAGACCTCGAACGCCGCGATTTTACTATGAATGCGATGGCTGTTCGCCTCATAGGGATGAGGGGTCAGGGGTCAGGGGTCAGCGGGGAGCTCATTGATCCATTCCGCGGTGCGGAAGATATTGAGAAAAAAAATATCCGTGCGGTGGGCAAGCCGGAAGACCGCTTCCAAGAAGACTACTCTCGAATGCTGCGCGCTCTGCGCCTAGCCTGCGAACTGGAATTTGAAATCGAGGAGCGCACTTTCCGCACCATAGAAAACATGGCGAGCTCGCTCAACGACAAACAAAACGGCGACTGGGTCGTCCCACGAGAAACTATCGCTAAAGAATTTTTGCGAGGATTCTTTGCCGCGCCCGTGCGTGCGTTCGATCTCTGTGATACAAGTGGCGTTTTCCACGCACTCCTGCCCGAGGTGATTAGAATGAAACACTGCCCGCAACCGCCCGAATACCACGCCGAAGGAGATGTTTTCGTTCATACGCGCTTAGCGCTTCAAAAACTCGAATCCGCCGAATATCAAAAAATATTCAGCGCGGGGAAACCTGATGCGGAAACCGTCATGGCCGTACTCTTCCACGACATCGGCAAACCTCCGACCATGCGGACGCCCGAAGAACACGGAACCGATCGCATCCGTTTTGACGAACACCCGGAGGTAGGCGCTGACATAGTACGCGTCATCGTACGTCGCCTCAAACTCGACAGCCAGCCCTCGGCCTCTCCTCTCCATGTGAGCGAAGACCATCTTGCCTGGCTGATAAAAAATCACCTCCTGCTTTTGCATGGGGATCCGAAAGAAATGCGTGCTTCAACGGTAGAAAAATATTTTTTCAACCCTCTGGCTCCGGGCGATACGCTCATGCGCCTTGCCTGGTGCGACGGATCCGCCACCATCCCAGCAAGCGGCGCGCCTGATCTCTCGAGCTTTCAAGCCATGCGCCTGCGCATAGACGAAGTGGGCCGCCAGGCGAAATTCCGCGGAAAACTCCCTCCCCCGCTCCTCGATGGCGTTATCATCATGGAAACACTGCATCTCGAACCTGGCCCGCGCGTGGGCGAGATCATTCGCCTCTTGCGCGAAGAACAGCTTGAGGGAAGGCTCGCCACCCGAGAGGAGGCAATAATTTTCATAAACAAGTTGCCAAAAACAGTATAAAACTATGCATTTTACGATTACTTCTGAACACTCCAAATACCGCCTGGATAAATTCCTGAAAGAACACTTTCCGGAGCCTTCCCGCGCGTACATCCAAAAACTCATCGCGCAAGGAAACGTTACCGTCAACGGCAAACACGTAAGCGCGCACCACTTCCTCAAAACCGGCGACGCAGTGGAAGCCGAGATCGAGCCCCCGGCGGAGATTGCGACCACCGCGAATCCATCGGTAGTTTTCGGCGTACTGGCAGAGACTCCCGATTATCTCGTCATTGAAAAACCGGCGGGCATCATCGTCCATCAAAACACCTTCCACCGCGCGCCGGACGCCCTCGTCAACGGCCTCATCGCCCGCTTTCCAGAAATTCAAAAGATTGGAGACGACCCCTTGCGCCCCGGAATCGTTCATCGCTTAGACGCGGGCGTTTCGGGCGTTATGGTCATCGCGCGCAATCAGGAAGCGTTTGAGAGCCTCAAAAAACAATTCCAAACGCATACAATGAAGAAGGGGTACGTCGCGTTGGTGCATGGCCGAGTGGTGCCGGACCATGGAGTGATTGAATTCTCCCTCGCGCGCAAAGGCGCCAGGATGGTGGCGCGCCCCAAAGGAGGCGAAGGGAAATCCGCCGTCACGGAATATGAAACGCTCCAAAATTTTAGAGAAGCGGCGACACTGCTCAAGATCAGCACCAAAACCGGGCGCACGCACCAGATCCGCGTCCACCTTTTTGCCAAAGGCAACCCGATCATCGGCGATCCGCTCTACGAAGCAAAACTCACGCCCGAGGGGAAAAAAATAAAAAATCCGGGACGGGTGCTTCTCCACGCTTGTGAACTCGGATTTACGGATATCAAAGGAAAATGGCAAGAATTTGAATCCCCTTTGCCAAATGATTTCCAGGAATTTATCTTGATTCTCAAAAAATAATTTTCTCTGTCCGCCCCCTCCATTTTCTCTCCCCGCTACTCCCTACCCCTATGATTATCTCCATCGGCGGCGCGCCAGGCGCCGGAAAAAGCACGATCGCCAAGATCCTCGCTGAACGCATGGGCCTCCCGCATTATTCCATGGGAACCCTCCGGAGAGAGGTGGCAAAAAAACGCGGGATGACCATCGAGGAATACAACAAACTCGGCGAGACTGACCCCTCAACCGATCGTGAGGTGGACGAATACCAAAAGCAGCTCCCGGAAAAAGATTTTATTATTGATGGAAGAATGTCATGGCATTTTATCCCCTCCTCTTTCAAAGTCTATCTCACCGTGGACGAACGCGTTGGGGCAGAGCGCATCTTCTCCGCGCTTCAAAAAAGCGATGAGCGCAACGAAGGCGAGAGTCTTACGAGCGCCGATGCCGTGCTTGCGAGCAACCGCAAACGCATCAAGAGCGACAAAAAACGTTATGCCAAATACTACGGCAAAGACGCCTACGATACAAAAAACTACGACCTGGTAATCGACACGACGCATACAACGCCGGAAGGAATTACGGAGAAAATTCTCAAAACGGCCGGAGCGGGGTAAGGAAAGATGCTTGCCCGCACACCTATTCATCAATATGCGGGCTTGCACGATTTCCCGCCCCGTGGTAGAGTAAAAACCACTTGATAACCATCCAAACTTTATGTACGAGAATATTAAACCCGGCATGACCGTGCGGGTACACGAAAAACTGCGCGAAAAAACCGAAAAAGGCGTAAAAGAGCGCATCCAGATTTTTGAAGGGATCGTGCTCGCTCGCCATGGCGGAGTACAGCCGCAAGCCACCATCACGGTGCGGAAAGTTTCAGCCAACGACATAGCGGTGGAAAAAATCTATCCCCTCTCTGCGCCCACCATCGCAAACATCGAACCGGTCAAGCAAGCCAAGACGCGCCGGGCGAAACTCTACTTCCTCCGCGACTACAAAAAACGCCTTAAAGAAGAAAAAACCTCCAAGAAATAATCGTGGAGGTTTTTTCTTTCGTTTCTGGACATGCGAAATTGAAAAACCCCGCTTCCTTGTTCAATTTTATCAAAAAGGGCGGGGTTTTCAATTTGGGTGAGGGCTTTCGGGGAAAGCCCGAACCGCATGTCCAGTGTTATGTGATGTATACTTTTTCTTTTAACCCGTTAGGTTCGCTTTTCTATATTGGGCAAATTTGATTTTTTCGTCTTGGCGGGGCGCAAGAGGGGAAGTGAAGGGGTGAATTGCGCCCCGCCAAGACACCTTTTTGGCTCAATTTAGCGGGTTTTGCCTCTTTACTACGCTATAGATAATAATAAACTGTTACCATGATCGGCAAGATCAGTTTTTGGATTTTCCGCAGCGCTTTTGGATATCATACACAGCTTTGAGCCGTTTCTCAATTTCCCGTTTCAGCACAAGCGGGTTTAGGAGCGCATGCTCCCGGCGAAGTTTCTCTTTTACAGACTCCTCCACTGCCGCGTGTTCCAGAATTCTTTGGTATGGTGTCTTTGGATTTTTCTCATAGGTGCGTCGATACTTCGACTGCACCTTTTCTTTTTCAATGGTTCTCCGCACCGCCACAAAGTGCATCAGGTACGGCGTCAGAATGTCATAGAGCCGATTGAGCGCTGCCACTGCTTCAACACAATCAAGCCGTTGATACCCGATCACCTTTCGGATCACATGGCCGTTGCGTTCCTCCACATACATATTGTCATTCTTCTTTCCGGGACGTGAGCGCGAAAGATCAATCTTTTCTTTGAGACACCAATCCATAACGAACCGATTGATAAACTCTGACCCCGTATCGGGATGCGCTCCGAGCCAGGGAAACGGTATCTGCTTCTGAATAGAGCGCATGCTTTCTTTGGTCGCCTCCATGCCTTTGTTCCATTGGGCTCTCGGAATCACCAGATACGTTGTCGCATCGGTATAATTGAGCGTATAGGCCATATCTCCCAGGAGACTTGCTCCGCAGTGCACCACGGTATCGATCTGCCCGTATCCGGGAGGTTTGCCTTCCCAGGGGCCGGTGAAGATCGGAATCAGTTTCTTTAAAGCGCTTGGTTTTGTTGCGGATAATCCTTTCCGGCCTCGGCGTATCTTGAAGAAGTGTCCCACTCTCTGCTTCATCGTTCCTTCACTCATACAAAGAAGTTTTACAGTCGCTTCATCTCCGTGCTTCCACATGCCATCGCGTTTCAGGATCGTCACGTATTCGGAAACCATCGGGTGCAAGAGTTCGCCGCAAACCTCGTTGCCGGCATCCCAGACATCTTTAAGAGCGACGGTTACGTCAGCGGTGTAGTACACACTCCTGCCGCGTCTTTCTTCCTTCGCAGGATCGCGCATCTGAATTGCGCGGAACTTGCGGATTGCGCCTTTCCGGTGCATGCCGGTTACCATGCATACAACGGTGAGTATTCCAAGCTTCTGCTCCTTGGTCGCCGCAAGATACTCACTCACATACCTACTGAATATTTCATTTTTGGTTTCCATAGTCATATACGACTACGGTAACCCATTTATTATCTATCCAGTCAGGGGCTGGTAACAGTTATTGGTATCTATAACGTACTATTGACAAACCTGTAAATCTTTGCTAAACTAATTTGTTCAATCCCGAAATGGGTTCGGGTGAGATCAAGCTCTTTAAAAGGAGATAAATCATGAAGATTCTCGTCATCGACGACACGCGCACGAACCTCGACGCCGCAAAGCAGACCCTCGTGGGTCACGAGCTCACGCTCGCCGCCTCGTACGACGAGGCGTACAAGTTGCTCGAGAAGCCCAGGGGAGAAGTGCAGCCGCCCTTCGACGTGGTGCTCTGCGATCTGCTCATGCCCGCTGGTGCCGTGGAGCAGGGCACCGATGGAATGAAGTACGTCGGTCAGGAGATGCCGGTCGGCCTCGCGCTTGCCCTCATGGCTGTACTGCAGGGAGCCAAGTATGTGGCGGTGGTGACCAATCTGAACCATCATCAGCACCCGGCCGCGGCCTTGCTCGACCGTCTGGGCTCGGATGGCCTGGGCGACACGGAGGGCTTCGTGAAGATCCGGGCCAACGGAGTGCCGATCGGATTTGTCAATTACGCGCCGATGATCGGCGTCGATGGAACGACCTGCACGGCCTGCGGAGGAACCGGGAAGCAGACCGAGCGCGACTGCTGGATCTGCAAGGGTAGTGGCAAGGGTTACCGTGATGCTCCGTGCAACAACTGCAAGGGCAGTGGTCGCGAGACGCCCAAATGCGACTCCTGCAGCGGCGGCAATGTGCGGGGCAAGGACTGGGGTCGTGTGCTCCAGGTTCTCCTCGAGAACTGAACAACGGAGGAAACATGAAACAAGTTCGGACATTCGTGGTCAGTGGGATTCCGGGCGTCAACTTTCAGCCCTCGTATCTGGATGACGATGTCAACGAGTGGCTCAGGGAAAACCCCGGGGTCGAGATCGAAGAGAAGGCGTTGAGCACGAGCACAACAACCTTCAGCCCCGATGACGGTAAGCACCATCAGACTGTGGTGACGATCTGTCTGCTGGTCGTCTACAGTCTGGCGGAGTAGCAGAAGCGTACGACCGATCCGCGTAAAACGATCGGTCACAACCTGGGGAGTAAGCAGTCGTACACTGTTCACTCCCCATCATTCATATTTTCTCAAGCGATTGTTTGAGCGAATATGAGTGGTTTTTTATGAAAATCGTCCCGCCGAGTATACGGCGGGACACCATATTCTCCCCTCTATAAAAATT
>JBBTTG010000039.1:15451-24111 GCA_038064355.1 Patescibacteria group bacterium | reverse complement strand
ATGGAAACCAAGATAAAGACGTTTTTATCAAAATAGGACTTACGCGCTTCCGCCCAGGAGTCCTGTAATTGTGGAACTTCCCATGGCGGAAGCCACAGGGGTTTGACCAATCTCTTCGTTAAAAGGCTCTGCTCTTGCTCGCCGTAGCTCTACTACGCCTCGCAACATCCTCGCCTTTTGCCTCGACCTTGGTCAAACGCGTAAGTCCTACAAAATTAAAACCCTCTCTTCACACCCAGTATATCACACCTTTTCCCGTAATAAAAAATCCTGTCAAAGCCGAGCCTCGACAGAAGTGAAAAGTGATTGCCGCCTTTGCAATCTTTGAAACGCTACTCCTTATGTAAAAACTCTTTGACCACTTTTGACACCACGTCTCCAGACGCTTTTCCCTTGAGCGCCTTCATCGCCTCCCCCATCACTTTCCCGAAATCCTGCGGGCCGGGAGTACCGAGCGCGTCCACCGCCGAACGCACCGCGGCACGCACCGCTTCCTCCGAAAGCTCCTCGGGCAGATACCGTTTCATAATGACCACCTCACCCTCGGTTTGCGAAACCAAATCATCGCGCTTGCCTTGCCGATACAGTTCAAGCGATTCTTCAAGTCCTTTTACTTGCCGCTTCACCACCGCCATCGCCTCCTCATCGGTCAGCGACACCTCGCGCTCGCCCGTTTTCGCGCGTTTCTCGATCTCCGCGTTCAACAGCACGGCCTTGAGCAAACGCAAAACCTCGACCGTCTGTTTTTCAGACGCCCGATACGCTTTTAAAAAATCAGCTTCAATTGTGGCGCGCAATGAGGTCATCTTCGTCTAAATTTATTGCGCTCTTCGGGAAGTTTGCCCAACTTTCGAAGCTCATCGTAGTGCTTCTCAAGCTCAATCCGCCGCAGGGCCGATCGCTTCATTTCCGTCTTGTTCGGCTCTTCTTTGTAAAAACGGATCTTCTTGGCCTGCAAAACGCGGCCGGAAAGCTGAAGACGCTGTTTGAATCTCCTAAAAAGGCTGTCAAATGACTCGCCTTTGCGTTTTTTTACTTCAGTCATGTTGTGTCACACTCCTTTCATGAAATCCACACATTCGTGGATTCTATACTATACCGAATCTCCGCTTTAAATCAACGGCGACCTTTTCGAATGGAACCACTTCCTGCATCCCCGCTTCCATATCCCGAACAATCGCGGTTCCATCAATCACTTCTTTCTGCCCCACAATCACGGTATACCGCGCCCCAAGACGATTGGCAATCTCAAGCTGGGGTTTCAAACCATCCTTGGAAAGCGCCGAAGCAACCTTCAAATCGCTTCTCATGGCATGCAGGAGGACCAATGCTTTGCGGCGAGCGGCTTCTCCGAGTTGAGCGACAAAAACCTGCGTCGGCCTCGGCTCCGCCGGCGCGGCACTGCGCTCCTTCATGGCAAGAATCACCCGCTCAATCCCCAAAGCAAAACCCGCCGCCGGAGTGGGCCTGCCGCCAAGCAATTCCGCCAGGCCGTCGTAGCGCCCGCCGCCGCCCAAAGAAACCTGCGCGGGCATACTTCCGGCAACCTCTGGTTTTTCCACAGATGAAACCGCGGCCACTGCTTCTCCCGCTTCCACATCAGACGGAACAACGCTTTCTTCCAACTTTGCCGCGCCACCCGCTACTGCCTCCGGCCAAATTTCAAATACAGTGCGATTGTAATAATCCAGCCCGCGGACAATATAGGGATTCATGACATACGGAAGATTGAGGTCGTCGAGATATTCCACCACTTTGAAAAAATGCTGATGGCAGGCTTCATCGAGATGATTAAGCATCTGGGGCGCGTTCGCTTTGAGCGTTTCGCAACTGGGCTCCTTGCAATCCAACAAGCGCAAGGGGCTTCGCGTCAGCCGCTCCCTGCAGTTCACGCACAAGGCGCCTCTCTTCGTTTTATAATATTCAACCAGTTTATTGCGATAAACGCCGCGGCAGTTCACGCATCCTATGGTATTGAGCTGGATGGTGACGGAAATCCCAAGATCCTTGAAAAATGCCCAAGCTAAAGATATCAACTCGGCATCCACTACCGGATGATCATCCCCCAAAACCTCAAATCCCGCCTGATGAAATTGGCGATACCGGCCGGCCTGCGGGCGATCATGGCGGAAGAATGGACCGAAATAGGAGAGCTTGACGGGTTGAGGCATATTCACCATCCCGTGCCCGACGTAAGCCCGCACAATCGCCGCGGTATTCTCCGGACGCAGGGCAATCGTCTCGCCGCCCTGATCGGTAAAGGCATACATCTCTTTTTCCACAATATCCGTCTGTTTGCCCACCCCGCGCACAAAAAGATCGCGCGGCTCCATGATCGGCGTTTCAATCGGCATATAACCGAAAAACTCCGCGAGTTCTTCGCACTTGGCGCGCACGGTTTTCCAATACGAGGCATCCACCGGCAAAATATCTTTCATGCCGCGCAGAAGCTGGGGAGCCGCTCCGATCCGAATGGGTTTCGGAAGCGTGAGCTCGGGGGGTTTTGCGGCTTTTGGCTTTTCAAGCGCCACCGGTTTCATGATTTTTTTAGGTTTTAGTACTGGCATTTTCTTTCGAATCATACCTGTTTATCCCACTTGCCCCCGCTCAAAGACAGGGTGGTTAATTCTTTAGGACTTACGCTAGGACTTACGCGTTTGACCAAGGTCGAGGCAAAAGGCGAGGATGTTGCGAGGCGTAGTAGAGCTACGGCGAGCAAGAGCAGAGCCTTTTAACGAAGAGATTGGTCAAACCCCTGTGGCTTCCGCCATGGTAAGTTCCACAATTACAGGACTCCCGGGCGGAAGCGCGTAAGTCCTATCCTTATCTGGCTTGCCCCACCAACGGCGGTGGCTTACAAGTTATACGCGGGCTCAAGAAATCTCGCAAGACGTTCGGGCGGCCATCCACGCAACCATACTCTGCCAATAATCAGCGATTTTGACAAGATCCCAAAATGGCGAGAATCCAGACTCGACATGCGATTGTCCCCCAGAACAAAATATTCATCAGCGCCCAGAGTCGTCTTTTTCTCCCCGTAGGTAAAAATATCGCTCGATAGATATGACTCCTCGAGTATCCTGCCATCCGGATATGCCACGCTTATAATACGCACCTTCCCATCTTTGATTACCATGGTTTCCCCGGGAAGCCCAACAACCCGTTTGATGAAAAACTGCGATGGGTCAGCCGGATACCGAAAGACGACGATATCTCCCCGCGACGGATCCTGAAAACGATACGAAATCTCATCAATAATGAGATACTCGTGATCATAAAAATTCGGCTCCATGGAGGCACCCTTGACGTAAAAGGGCTGAACCAGAAAATACCTTACCGGAAGAATAATGGCAAGCGATAAAAGTACGACGCGCACGAGCTCGCCGATATATTCCAAGGAGTGCTTTAAAAAATCCTTCATACGGGAGGAGGTGAAATTATCCTATCACGCACCATGATACTTGTCTAATTTTTGAGAACGTGAAACAATACCGCGCCGATTTGTATACCTTTTGCACAAATAACACAAGACTGGCTTCCCTCTCCCTTTGTAAAAGGGAGTGGCCGAAGGCCGAGGGATTTGTGTAAGAGGTTAAGGGTTGAACTAAATCCCCCTCAATCCCCCTTTTTCAAAGGGGGAGGGAGGAAGGGGGAAGTCGAAAGAGAAAGGTGGAGCGAATTCTCTCCCTTTGAAAAAGGGAGTGGCCGAAGGCCGAGGGATTTTCTCTCCCTTTGTAAAAGGGAGTGGCCGAAGGCCGAGGGATTTGTGTCGAGGGGCGGGAATTCGGAACTCTCCCTCACCTCAATCCTCTCCCCATGGGGAGAGGAAGGGATATTCAATCACTCTCACTTGATGGGAGAGGAGGAAATCTTCAACCCTCTCGCCCTTGAGGGGAGAGGGTAGGGTGAGGGGGAGAATTAAAAACCCCGGGTCCATTGGTATGGCTCGGGGTAAAAAACAATTGGAATCCAGGGGTCGCACCTCGAGCTCCCTTGAGGAGCGACCTCTTGGGAACGACGGATCGGAGGGTTTTTGTTATTTTAATAGGACTTACGCGTTTGACCAAGGTCGAGGCAAAAGGCGAGGATGTTGCGAGGCGTAGTAGAGCTACGGCGAGCAAGAGCAGAGCCTTTTAACGAAGAGATTGGTCAAACCCCTGTGGCTGACGCCATGGTAAGTTCCACAATTACAGGACTCCCGGGCGGAAGCGCGTAAGTCCTATTTAAACAGAAGTTGCACTTCTGTTTTTATTACTCACACCAGCAATATCGTCTCGCTACAGATCCGCCCGTGCAGCCGTTTTCTCCACTTCCACTGCTATCCCAGGAGCAATTTAATCCACGCGCGTTACATATTCCCCAACACGTAATTTGCGTGGAGTTTACCCCCAAAATAAGAGCTCCTTTCACGTTTTCACTGTCAAAATCAGCCGGATCTAATGTATTCGTCCTTAATCCACCGGTCGCATTCACAAGCTCCTCGCCACCAGCGTGTACAGCTCCGCCGTCATTATTTAAATAGAGGGTTGAAGCGGCTCCACTATTTCTCGCCATGATTTCATTTCCATCAAATATCATATTGTCTATACCTGTAGCTGTATTCCCAATTACTAATCCGCCTCCGCCAGTCAAAGTAGCATCCGCTGTTTCCTCCATTTTAACACGACCAGCAACCTTCATGCTGTCAGTGCTATTGGATGGATCAAGAAAATAGGTAGAGTCGTTATAGTCTAACATCTTTGACGTCGTTATCGTACCTGGAAGCGCAAGTGTGGTAGCGGTTAACAAATTGTCTACAGTAAGATCTTTCAACCTACTGTTATCATTCGGATCAAGAAAATAGGTAGAGTCGTTATAGTCTAACATCTTTGACGTCGTTATCGTACCTGGAAGCGCAAGTGTGGTAGCGGTTAACAAATTGTCTACAGTAAGATTTTTCAACCTACTGCCACCACTCGGATCAACATAATACGCAGTGTCATCAGTGTCGAGCATTTTGTTCGTCGTTGTTGAACCGTAAAGCCAAAGTGTGGTACCAGTTAGGAGATTGGATAGAGTAAGAGAGTTAAGAACGCTTAGGGTTGCCGGATTCACATAATAGTTAGTATTGTCTTTATCATAGAATAGCGGCGCAGTGAGTGCACTGGTCGCAATCACAGCAGCTGCATTTACATTAGTCGTATTTACATTAGTCGCCAGAACTGTAGGCGCGTTAACAGTGGTACTTGCCAAAATACTATTTGCTCCGAAAGTGCCAGCTGTCAAATTATTGACGAAAGAGTTTCCGCTTGGATCAATGCCAAAATATCCCGATGCTCCAGGTGTCGATGAGGTTGACTGAAGGTCGAGCAGAGAACCCGTTTCTATAGTGCCAGCTTTAACAACTCCATTCACTGCCTCAATCGCCGTCGCTTGTATCGTACTCACTACACTATTCCCTGACGGATCAACATAGTAAGCAGGGTCGGTGCTGTCTATTATTCTTGGTGCGACAAGCGGCCCAACCAACAACCCCCTCCCCGCATCATCAATAATAAAAGTATCCATTCCCGCGCTATTTTCCACGAGCAATGAACCAGTAGCTGTAGTAGAACCTTGTCCTTTTATGTGTAAAGTGGCCAGAGGGACATTTGTACCAATCCCCACTTTCCCCACTTGACCAGTAGTATAAAAAATATCGTTTCCACTTATACTTGTTTCCCATTGGCTCGGGCTCGATCCGCCTGACGGCGGCGAAGCACAGGTGAAGGTGAGCGTTCCACTGCTGACCCCCGTTACAAATTCACCTCCGGTGCAAGCGGCGGGAAAACCAGAGAGATTGCTCCAGAGGGGTGCTTGCCATGTTGCCAATCCGTTCGCATTGGAGGTCAAAACTTTGTTTACGCCTTCTGTAGTGTCCGCGATTCTCACACTGCCCACGACATCAAGCTTTGTTCCCCCTGTGGGGGCAGAGGTGCCGATGCCGACTGAACCTGTACTGCTATCATTCAAAATCAAATTCTTGGTGGATCTCACATAGAGATTGCCGGTTGCCTCCTGGATGATGCTGGCTCTTGGTGTGCCTTGTGTTCTAAATTCTATACCATGATAGTTTACGTCGGTCGCATCTCGTGCTCCATCCAAAACAAGCGCTGGCGCTCCATTTGCCTCAGCACTGTTATTGTAAATATACATCTTAGCCTTACTGGGATAGGCGTCTGGAGCGACACCCATCCTCAAGCGTTGGTTAACAGCATCCCAATACATACCTGCAGTGCCACCAAAACCGCCGCTACCGTTATTGAATTGCAAGAGAGTGGCGTCCCCGCCAACCGCTTCGACAGTTGGCCAAGCGGATTTACACACGTTGGAAAGGCACATTTCGCCGACAGTCGCCGTGGCGGAGGAAAGAGAGGGTGCGGTAACGGATCCCCCAAAAACCGCGTTGCCGACGTTGTTGAGGGTGAAGAGGGTTTGGGGAGGAGTCGATGGGTCTGCTGATATTTTTTTCTGAAACATGAGCGCGTTGCCTTGGGCGGCGGAGTCAAGGAGACCATAGAGAAGATTTTGCGCTGATGTGAGTCCAATCGGATCACTAGCACTCCCTACTATAATTTGCCCACCAATATTTGTTCTATTTTCAGCGTCAACAACGAATGCGTTGGCGCCATTGTGGTTTATTCTTATTAAATCTGAAATACTTCCATTACGTTGAATGTCAATCAATGGCTTATCAACGGTGAGAACTTGAGGGGTATCTGGACCCAAAATCACCGCCCCCGGAGAAGGACACACGCCGCACAGTCCGCAGACAACATTGTACGGTGCGTCAGGCGGACACTTCATCTGGGCGCCGGCCGATGAGGCGAAAAGAAAAAATCCGGAAATTGCAATAAAGAGGGCATGTCCTGCGAAGCCATGGCGAAAGATGAAAAGTTTACGAAACATCATAATGGGCGGGGATTAGAAATTAGGTGTTAAATTTTGGAGAGTGGCTTCTTACGGCATAATGTTCACCCTCACCCCAGCCCTCTCCCCTCAGGGGAGAGGATGTATGGGTTCCATTTCGTAATTCAAAGAAATTATACATCAAAAATACAAAAAATGGGAGAGGGACAACGTGTGGATAAGTGCCAACGCCATCCCTTCCGGTCAGACATGGACGGGCTGGCGGATACAAAAAACCTCCCCGTGTATGCTCGCGGGGAGGGAAATCCCCCTCAATCCCCCTTTTCCAAAGGGGGAAGGCGATGGGGGAATAAAAAAACCCTCCCGAGACCGAAGTCTGGGGAGGGGAATAAAGAGCATTACTTCCCGTCGCAGTTCTCGTCTACGGCGTTGGTGACGCTGTAACGAGCGTAGCGGAGGGAGTAGTAGAAGAAATCACCGGGCCAATCGTGAAGGACAGGATACACAACGTGCACCCTGCCCTGCGGATCTAAGGTCATAGCATGGATACCATCGAACGGCCTAACACCGCCACCTTCCCATGTGCCGGAAAGATTGGTTCGAACAACATTCCCCGGGTCACTTGCATAGACGGTGCCGGCATCGTTCACTAAGAACGGGCGACCCACGGTCAATGGGCTAATCGTCTGTTCAGTCCATAACCCGAGACCCTTCTGCAGATAGTGAGCGTTCAAGCCATTGAAAGTTTCTTCCCAGAGCAGATGCAAAACACCGCTCGCATCCATATCAAACCCGGTAGCCACACCATCCGCCGCCAGTGTTTCCGTCACCCATGCCCCGCTCTCGTTGGTGGAGTAGCGGACTTCGGGGCTGAAATAAGTGCACATATAGGAGGCGATATGCGCTTTACCTGCCGTATCCACCACCATTTTCGGCGCGCACTGACGATTTCCATCCTGTGCGATCCCGCTGACATCTTCCGTCTTCCAAACGTCAAATGCATCGGGCGTAGCGTATTGAAGCCGATTCAGGTACGAATCCCGATACACAACGGCAAGCTGACCATCGGGACGAAATGCTTCCGTGTGAGCGCCGTTGTAACCATCGGGATCACAGAACAACGTGTCCTGCGACCAACTGCCCGAAACAGCGTCTTTTCTCCACCGGTCGAAGCACGAGAACGAGCTGAATGGATTATAGACGACGTGCACGTTGTCGCTGGCATCAACACTCACGTAAGCGCCGTAACCCGCGATCACGTACATCGGGCTCCAGCCGGATGCCGTTTTTCCAATATAGCGAACCTCTTCCGAATAGGATAAGACACAGTTTGTCGCGGAGCCGTCATTACAACCGTACCCAATGTGCGGGTATCCGTCCGAATCAGCGGCAATACTGAACCTGATATTCAGCGTACTCCCGATATTCGCATCCAGTTCCACATCCTCCTCCACCGTTACTTCAATCGGATCGTTGACACGGCCCGGGTTGATGGCGGGGAGGGAATCGTTGCAGTCTGTGCCGCCGGAGGTGATTGAAGCGTAGCCGTCCTGGTCGGCATCAACACCGTCGAGAGCGTCGCAGTTGTCATCCACCCCATTGCCCACGGTATCCGTAGCTCCGGGAGAGATGTTCGCGTCGCTGTCGTTGCAGTCGAAACCTCCGCACGAAGCGGCAACACTCAAGTCGCCGTCGGCATCGAGATTGGCATCACCGGCGCAGGTACCGCTTTGGCACGTCTCGCTCGTGGTGCAGACCGAGCCGTCGTTGCA
>JBBTTG010000039.1:0-15351 GCA_038064355.1 Patescibacteria group bacterium | reverse complement strand
CATACAAGGGCTTTCTTTTCCACTGTTCTGTCCTCCTTTGAGAGTGATTGTTTGGGTTGTCAAAGACCTGCTTCTATCTTTATTTTTAGCACAAAAATCGAGTTTTGTCAAGGGTGGCGGGTAGTGCAATAGCAACCCGACCGCTATCTGGATAGCGGTCGGGTTGCTAACACGGGTAAAAAAATGCCCTCCCCCAGCCGAAGCTAAAGGAAGGGGAAAAAAGAGCTGGTGGAATCCCGAGGTCGTTCCTCAAGGGAGCCCGAGGTGTGACCTCTATGAAATATGAATTCTACGCGCCAGAAAGTTGTGTCTTTAATTGCAGAACATCTTTTGCGAGGGCATTGGTGTCTTCCAGCGTGCGCTTGTCGAGGATTTCAATCTCTTTATGCACCTGTTCAAATTCGGCCTTCACATCTTCAAATCCCAGGCGCATTTCCGTCTTCACTTGTGAAAAATTATTTTCCATATCTGTCCTCAATTCAAAAATCTCCGTCTTGAGTTCGGTCCGCAGAGAACCGATCTCTCGCTGGAGATCCTCCTTGGTCTCCGCCCGCAAGGCCGACAAATCCTCCTTGGTGGCCATATGCTCGACGATATGCAAAGAGAGCTCTTTAAGCTCATTGACGGTCGTCGTTAAATTCTCGAGGGTGGCTTCTTGTTGTGGCATAGGGATTGTTTATTGGATTTCCAGAGGTCACACCTCGGGCTCCCTTGAGGAACGACCTCTATGAAATATGAATTCTACGCGCCGGAAAGTTGTGTCTTTAATTGCAGAACATCTTTTGCAAGCGCGTTGGTATCTTCAAGGGTGCGTTTGTCAAGTTTCTCTATGGCCTCCTTTACATCTTCAAAATCCAAACGCATCGCTGTCTCCAAATGTGAAAAACGATCCTCGTGAGAAGTGCGCAATTCTGAAATCTCCGTTTTAAGCTCTACTCGCAAAGATGAGATATCACCTTTAAGCTCCGTCCGGAGATTCGTCAAATCCTCTTTGGTCGCCATACGCTCCTCAATAGTTGTCATGTGTTCCTCAATAGTTGTCATGTGCTCCACGATATGCAAAGAGAGATCTTTGAGCTCACTGACGGTAGTAGACAAATTCTCGAGCGTGGCTTCTTGTTGTGGCATAGGGATTGTTTATTGGATTTCCAGAGGTCGCACCTCGGGCTCCCTTGAGGAGCGACCTCTGGAAATCGTTAATGAGATTATACAACAAATTGAGACACATGGGGAGAAAGGCAAAATGTGGATAACCCATACAGAAACAGCAACCCGACCGCTATATCAACATGGCGGTCGGGTTGCTGTTTCGTTATACATCCTCAATAAAAAACGCCCCGACGTGGTTCAGTTTTCAAACAACCGCTTGCCCCGCAAAATGCGGTGGCATGCCCTGAAAATTCGAGGCTTTGCCTATTTTTTTTAGCACAAAAATCGAGTTTTGTCAAGTGTTTGACATGAAAAACAACACTGGATTCCCTCTCCCTTTGTAAAAGGGAGAGAATTCGCTCAACTCCCCTCCCCTCGACTTCCCACTTTGAAAAAGGGGGGTTGAGGGGGATTTTCCCCAATCTACTCCTGACACAAATCCCTCGGCCTTCGGCCACTCCCTTTTTCAAAGGGAGAGAATTCGCTCAACTCCCCTCCCCTTTCCCCTTTTTCAAAGGGGAAAATCGAGCGGTTCTCTCCCCGCGAGAATAGACAGGGGGGGGAATTCAGAGAATGGAGCCCAAGGTGCGGCCGCGAGAAAATCATATCGCGCTTACAGCACCCGCCTCTTCAGCAGGAGCGCGTTCAGCGCCACAATCACGGTTGAAAGCGACATAAAGACGGCCGCGAGCGCCGGCTGGAGCACTATCCCGCGGGAGACGAGCACTCCGGCGGCCAGGGGAAGCGCCACGATATTATAGCCAGTCGCCCAGAAAAGATTCTGTATCATCTTTCTGTAGGTCAAACGAGACAGTTTGATAATCTTTGAAATATCACGCGGATCGTTTCTTACCAAAATAATACCCGCCGACTCTATGGCGACATTTGTTCCGGCCCCGATGGCAATACCAAGATCCGCTTGCGTCAACGCCGGTGCGTCATTGACGCCATCCCCCACCATGGCCACCTTTTTCCCCTTCGCCTGCAGGAGCTTCACTTTTTCTGATTTTTGATCCGGGAGCACCCTCGCAAAATACTCATCAATACCAAGCTCTCCCGCCACCCACTTGGCCACATCCTCGCTGTCGCCTGTAATCATTGCCGTCTGGATCCCCAAATCCCGCAACGCCCGTATGGCATCCCGCGATTCCTCGCGGATAACGTCAGCAAGCGCGATGACCCCAAGCAGTTCGTTCCCTTTGATGACAAAATTGATGGTTTTTCCCTGACGCTCCAGGCTTTCAATCTTTTTCCGAAAAGTGTCATTGATCAACACCCCCTTCTCCAGAGCAAGTGTTTGACTGCCGACAAAAAATTCCGCACCGTTGCACACCCCTTGCACGCCTTTGCCGGGGATGCGCTGAAAACCCTCCACCTTGAACAACTCGATCTTTCTTTTTTGCGCTTCCGCAACCGTGGCTCGCGCGAGAGGATGCTCGGAAAATTTATTCACGGAAGCCGAATACCGCAAAACATCTTCTTCGGTGTTGGGTTCGGAAGCGAGAATGGCGTCAACCCCGAATTCGCCTTTGGTGAGCGTTCCTGTTTTATCAAACAACACCACCTCGACATTGCGCGCCGCTTCAAGCGCCAGACGCTGTTTAACCAAAAACCCATTCCGAGCCGCCTTTGTTGTCGAGATAGAAGCAACCAACGGAATAGCAAGCCCCAGTGCATGAGGGCACGCGATGACGAGTACCGCTACCATGCGCTCAACGGCAAACGCGGGATCCGCCGCCGCAAGCCAAGCCGCAAGCGTGGCGCCGCCTGTAACAACCGCGATGATGGTCAAATAGTAAGCGGCACGGTCCGAGAGCACCTGAAGTCGCGACTTTGAGCTTTGGGCCTCCGCCACAAGACGCATGACACCGGCTAAAAACGTTTCTTCGCCGATTTTGGTAACTCCAATCTGCAACACACCGTCGCCGTTTATCGTACCGGCGATGACCGCGCTCCCCTCCTTTTTTAATATCGGCTTTGATTCACCGGTCGCAAGGGATTCATCAACATCCGACGTCCCGTCTTTGACAACGCCGTCAGCCGGAATTCTGCCTCCGGGCTTCACGATCACGAGATCGTCTTTTTTGAGTTCCGAGATTGCTATCATCTCTGCTTTCCCGTCTCGTATCACCTCTGCCTGATCCGGCAAAAGTTTTGAGAGCTCCTTGAGCGCGCTTTGGGCGCCCGAAACCGCGCGCATCTCCATCCAATGCCCGAGGAGCATAATCGTAATGAGCGTGGAAAGCTCCCAATAAAGCGTCTCACTTCCTCCACGCATGGTAATAAAAATACTGTAGATATAAGCGGTCGAAATCGCGAGCGAGATCAGAGTCATCATTCCGGGAAGTCTCGCGCGAAGCTCCCGGTAAGCCGAAGCAATAAACACCCAACCGCCGGAGAAAAAAATAAAAGTAGAAAACAGGAGTGGCAGGTACGCCGAACCGGGAAATCTCGGAGCCTCAAACCGTAAAAGCTCCTGCGCGACATCGGAATATGCGACAACAAAAATGGAGAGCATGAAACTCACCCAAAATTTTGCTTTAAAAATATTGGTTGAATGTCCTTCGTGCTTATTGAAACCCACGGAATCCTCTCTCTTTTCCCGGGATCCCGTAATAGGCACGAGCCGCATACCGCATTCCGGGCAGATTCCGGGCTGATTCCGGCGAACCGCCGGGTGCATTGGGCAGGTGTAAAAAACATTCTCTTTTTCCCCCGCAGAATTTGTCGGATGATAATGTTCCCTATTTTTCATAACGCGCGCGCTATCGCAACGGCCGGTCAAACTTCAATTCTCCCTCCGTCCAGATAAACCGTCCGCGCCGAAAAGTATAAACGAGCGGGTGTCCGTGTGGCAAGTCAAGAAAAGCAACCTCTTCGTCGCCGATATCTTCGAGATACTTGATAATTCCACGGAGGGTATTTCCATGACCAGCGAGAAAAACCGTCTCGCCGCGTCGCACGCGCGGCAGGATGCGCCGTACGAAATACGGGTACACCCGCTCAAACGTCTCCTTGAGCGTCTCCCCGCCCGGCGGGCGATCCGTGAATCCCCGCCTCCATCGCAAAATCTTTTCTTTGCCAAAACGGCGTTCAGCCTGACCTTTTCCCAAACCCTGAAGCGCGCCGTAAAAACGCTCGTTAAGCAAAGGACTCGTGAACACCGGTATATCTCCCCCATCGCACCGATTGGAAAGGTTGACCCATCGGCGATAGCGGCCATCTTGCGCATGCTGAACAATGGCAGTCTTGCCTTGCAAAGAAAAAATAGTAAGCAATGTCTGTCGCGCGCGCTCGAGATCCGAAGTAAACGCCGAATCAAACTGAAAACGCTTACAGTGCACCGCGCACCCCTGCGCCTCCTTGATACCGTTTTCACTCAATGGCACGTCTACCCACCCCGTGAAACGATTACACTGATTCCATCGTGATTCACCGTGCCGCACCAAAACGAGCGCTCCCATAGAATTTTGCATCACCGAATTTATCCCTCATTTTTAAAACGCCGCCCCTTCTTTTTCTGCGCAGTCGCGCGTTTTCCTTCCAGACGCCGCTCGCGGCTTGAGCGCGGAGTCTTGGTGGCAATGCGCTCTTTTTCCGGCACGAACGCCTCCGCCACCAAGGCGTTGAGCTTATCCAAAGCAATCTGCCGATTTCGTCCCTGGCTGCGCTCTTCCTGCGCCTCAAGCGCGACGACACCGTCTTTATTGATAAAGCCCTTTAATCCCTCACGAATCAGCCCCTTCTGTTTATCATTGAGAGTGGGAGAACGCTCAAAATCCCAACGCAGATGCACCTTCGTCGCGCGACGATTCACGTTTTGCCCGCCCGGTCCTCCCGAGCGGGCAAAAGTAAACTCTACTTCATCATCAAGCACGGTAAAATCGGTTTCCGTTTCAGTCGGATCCTCACTCTCAAAGCGAAACCCTGATTCCATATTGGTATATTACCGTAACCATTCTTTACCGCTTTTCGGCCAGCCGCGGACGAGCAAAAGTGCAAGCGGCGCGCCCCAATTTGCCCACCGCTCCACAAAATCCCACACCGGCTCGCCGACAACCGGCCGCACGAGCGCCGTCCAAAAACCCCAAACCGCCGCCCAGAGCAAAACCACTCGCGGCACGCGCACCCAGAGTAAGACAGCGAATGCGACGAGAACATCGGCAATGCCGATCAAGGTAAGAAAAGTTGTTGCCGTGGGAACATCAACGCGAAGCAACTGCTCAATCCAGCCAATCCACGTTTGTTTCCCTTGCAGAGCAAAAACGCCGTGACCAAGAAACTCTCCAAAAACCGCAATCCGCAATACCCATTCAAGAGCCCTTGCCATAAGATCGTATTGAGACTGTAGAAAAATAGCTTCCTGGTCATTTCTGATCCGGTTTCGTTCCAAAATGGATGCTGAATGAGCCACCGCATTTTGCGGGGCCCCGCCACAGGCGGTGGGATGAATATATCCATATTCAGACGAATTCAGCGCCGTTTTGGGGCGAAAGTGGACAGAAATGAGCCGGAAGAAAGCAACTCCTGGTATTTTTCTACAGTTTCAAATTAGTTAGGACTTACGCGTTTGACCAAGGTCGAGGCAAAAGGCGAGGATGTTGCGAGGCGTAGTAGAGCTACGGCGAGCAAGAGCAGAGCCTTTTAACGAAGAGATTGGTCAAACCCCTGTGGCTTCCGCCATGGGAAGTTCCACAATTACAGGACTCCCGGGCGGAAGCGCGTAAGTCCTATTAGTTATTTAAGGAAACGTCGGATGAGTACCAATAACAGAACGCCCAACAAGACGGAGTCTACTGCTCCTACCAACCCCCACAGCCACCCGAAAGCGGCCAAGGATCCCACCGAGCCACCCCATCCGCCCATCATCCCCATCATACCGGCCGGAGCAAAACCGCCGCCCATCATCCCTCCGCGAAAAGCCATCTGCCCCATGGATTCATGCATACGATCCAAAAATTCCGCGCCATACCGCGTTTCAAGTTCCTTATCAAAATCCTCATGGCGGCTCCCGAGCATCATATCCATCATCCATTCCCCGCGCTCGCTGAAATCCTGCCTGCTTTGCGCCGCGACAGGAGCAGCGGCAAGAACGACCGTAAAAAGAAGAACACCCAACAGCGCACCGAACAACATTTTTTGTGGAGACATAGCGCTACTTCGGATCACAGCAGTTTTTATGCAGACGGTGAAACACCTGCGAAGCGAGAAAGCCGTAAATGAAACTCAATACCCCTCCCCAAAGCACGCTCATCACATCATACCGTTGGAAACCCGGGAAAAGCGCTTTGAGCGATGTCATGTGAAACTCCAAAATTGCCGCATCGGTTACCTGAAGCGGAATACGCCACACCAGACAGATAATATAGAGGATGACTGCGAAAAAACCGACCTTGACGGCGTGTTGATTGAGAGTGTTTTGCATACTGTATTGAAAGATAAATTTTTAAGAAACGCTTCCTCGACCTTTTTTTGCTCTTGACCGGAGAGAACGGAACATCCCGCGATAATCCCAGTATACCACAAAAAAGAACGCGCTTCCCGGGTGAATGAGCAAGCTCGCGTCCACCCGGGAATACGACAATCTCGTGTACCCTATCCGTTTCCCGGAACATGCTGATCAATACCACGATAAGCCTGAATGAATCCTCGAATCCGCGCCTCATCGTAGCCATCAATCTTGTCAATCTTTGTCCATGCGGTAAGCACGATAGGCGCATCCATCCCCGCGTACGGTTCAAGAATCACCTTGTCCGGATACCGAATCACGATCGCCTCGAGCGCAACAATGGTCTCGGCAACCACACGGTTTGGATCATAATGAATAATGACTCCCCCATCCTCCAAATTATGCACCTGCTGTTCATCGGGGATCTGATTGGTATGCACGCCCCATGTCGCGATATTGCCCACATGCGGACCGGAAGTCGGCGGCTTGGAGTTATAAGGTTTATGAGAAGATTCGATCTTTTCGATATGCTGATTTCCAAGACTCGCAAGCGATTGACCCGGCATGGGCCGCAAAGCAACCCATGCTATCAGTCCCCCAATGCCCAAAAACACCATAACCCAAAAAAACCTTGTCGTGAAATATTTTGACATATTGAAGTGGAATTACGATGCCCCGCTGACGCGCGCAAATCCGATAAAGAGCGCGCCGAAGAGAACGAACATCACAACCGGCGCGAATTCGGAGAGATAATTTCTCCGGTGCGGATGAAACCCTTTGAGCAAGAGCGAGTTCGTGATCACCGAAACCGAGCTCAAAGCCATAGCAAGACCTGCGAGTTCCGGCCGGAGTATAATACCGAATCCCGCCAGCGCGCGGGCGGCTATCGGAATCCCCGCGACATTGTAAAACAGCGAAAAGAAAAGGTTCTGCTTCACCTTCACCATCGTTTCCTTGCTCAACCGTATGGCGCTCACCACATCGCGCAGGTCGTCCTTAATAATGACAATACCCGCCGACTCTATGGCGACGTCCGTTCCGCTGCCCATCGCGATGCCCACATCGGCTTGCGCGAGCGCCGGACTGTCATTGATGCCGTCGCCCACCATCGCCACCCGCAGACCCCGCTCTTGGAGTTTCTTCACTTCGGCCGCCTTGTCCTGCGGGAGAACTTCAGCAAGGATGTTTACAATCCCCACCTGCTTGGCGATGGCGTTTGCCGTGCGCGCATTGTCCCCCGTAATCATGTAAACCTCTTTCCCCATCTTTTGAAGCTCGCGCACGGCCTCAAGCGAGGTTTCCTTGAGCGTATCCGCGGCGGCGATCATGCCAAGGACTTTCTCCTTGGTCGCAAACAGCATCACTGTTTTCCCCGCCTCTTCAAACCCCTGCACCTTTCTCTCAACGCGCACGAGGTCGTGTCCCACCTGCGCCATGAGCTTCCGATTGCCGAGAAAATATTGTGTGCCGTCAATCCATCCGGAAACACCATGCCCGGGAATCGCCTGAAAATTTTGCACCTCTCGGATAAACGCATTTTCCTCTTGCGCGTACGTAAAAATGCTTTCGGCCAGCGGATGCTCCGATGACTTTTCAAGACTTCCCATAATCCCCAGCACATCGTCTTCATCAGCGTCATCCAAAGGAATAATGTCGGTAACTTCCGGCTTCCCTTTCGTAAGGGTGCCGGTCTTATCAAACACCACCACCTGTATTTTTGACGCCATCTCAAGCGGCTCGCCCCCTTTTACAAGAATCCCGTGCTCCGCGCCTTTTCCGGTACCCACCATCACGGCCGTGGGCGTTCCAAGCCCCAACGCGCAAGGACACGCGATAACGATCACTGACACAAAGGCGAGCAGGGCGTAGGTGAGCGACGCGCCGAGGAATAAATACCAAGTGACAAACGTCAATACGGCAATCCCAATCACGGCCGGCACAAACCAAGCCGAGATGCGATCCGCGTGCGCTTGAATCGGCGCTTTGGATCCTTGCGCGTCTTCAATGAGGCGAATAATCTGAGCAAGCGCCGTCTCTGATCCGACTTTAGTGGCGCTGAATTCAATACTCCCGTTTTTGTTGAGAGTGGCGCCGATCACCGTGTCGCCCTCTTTTTTCTCCACCGGAATGCTTTCGCCAGTAAGCATGGACTCGTCCACCGAAGTCAACCCTTTGACCACCACGCCATCAACCGGAATTTTTTCCCCGGGCCGCACAACAATGATATCCCCGACGACCACATCCTCAACCGGAATATCAACCACCTCATTTAAAGGACGCACGACACGGGCGGTCTTCGCCTGGAGTCCCATCAGTTTTTTTATCGCGTCGCTCGTCTTCCCTTTCGCCCGCGTCTCAAGCCATTTTCCCATGAGCACGAATGTGATCAGAAAAACGCCAATCTCAAAGTAGAGGTCCGGAATTTTGGAACCCATCGGCGCCCAAACGGTGCCGTTTCCGATCGCATAGCGGGTAAACTCGTAGAAACTATAAAAAAACGCCGTACTTGTGCCGATGGCGATGAGGCTATCCATGTTGAACGTCTTCATCTTCAGACTGGACCACATACCTCTATAGAATCCCGCGCCCAGAATGAACTGCGCCGGGATGGCAAGCAGGAGCGAGATGAATCCCATGCGCGAAAGAATACTTTCTCCGAAAGGAAGTTTCGGGAAGAAATCAAGAAGCATAAAGTAAGCGAGCGGAAGACTCAATACAGCGCCAGTCAAAAACTTTCTTTGATACACGCGGATTTCCTGCTCTCTTTTCTTGCGCTCAAATTCCCGATCTTTTTGGTCGGCCACTTCGGCGCGATATCCGGCCGCTTTCACGGCATTTTTGATCTGGTCAACGGTTACGCGTCCACCATCGTAGATCACTCGCGCCTTCTCCGCTCCGTAATTGACATTCGCCTCCTTAACTCCCGGGAGTTTTTTAATAGCGCGCTCAATAAGCGCCGAACAGCTGGCGCAGTGCATCCCGAAAATATTGAGGCTCGCTCGCTCATCGGGAGATGATTTCGTTTTCGTCATATAATTTCTTCAATAGTGTACTCCCCCAGCCCTCCTATTTCTTTTTTCACAACGCCCACATCTACGGAGTCATCGTGCATAACCGTTGCTACGCCCGATTCAAGATTGACTTCGCATGCAGAAACCCCCGGGATTTCCCGGCAGACGTCCTCGATGAGGGCTTTGCATGAGGCGCAGTGCATGCCGGTAATTTTCAGTTTGGTCGTAGTCATATTCTTTGCGTTAAGAAGACACCACGTTCAATACTCCCGGAAACATTCCCATGGAACAGCTGAAGGCATATTTCCCCGGCGCTTTCGGAGTAAATTCAATGCGGGTGGACGGCTTCTTGAGATATTCACTCACGCCGAGTTTGGCGATCTGAAAAATCCCGCGACAGCCGCTCCCGCCGCCCTCAATATCTATGCGCACCGGAACGCCCACCTTGACCGTAAAGGCGTTACTTGGGGCATAATAAGGCGCGGTATTCGTGAACCGCATGGCAATAACCTGAACATCTCCATCCAGTCGGACATTCGGGTCGGCTCCCTGCTGCGCTCCGGCAGATGCCGCATTCGCATTCGAATCAAAGCGTGGAAGCGAGAGCGGATATCCTGCAACCGTGAATCCATTTTGGATGTTCCAAAGACCGAGCACGATGACAAGCGCACCGGAAAACTGGAAAAAGAATTTCCCGGCCTTGCCTTTGAGCGCTCCGGAAACCAGGCCAAGCGCGAGGAGAGCGGGTGCCGTGCCAAGCGCAAAACCCGAAAGCACTATGCCACTGATCCAGAAACTCCCCGTGGTGAGAGCGTATACTTGAAGCGATTGAGTGAAGCCGCAGGGAAGAAAAAAAGTTGCGGCGCCCAAAAGAAAAGGCGTGGCCCAGTGCTCCCTTCCCTCGGCATCCAGAATGCGATGCGAAATTGCCTTCGGCATGCGCGGCAAAAAGGACTTCAACCACTGCGGCGCGATACCAAGCATCTCAAAACCCATGATCACCATGTACAGTGCCGCGAGCACGGTAATGATTCCGGTCATGAACGGTGAAAATCCGACCGTCTTTCCCAGGATTCCGATCAATCCTCCCAGTAATCCGTAGGAAAGAGTGCGCCCCGCCACAAACAAGAAGACCGGTTTCATGCGCGCCGTCCGAGTGGCACTCCCATATCGTTCACGGAATTTGCCGGCACTCGAAAGGAGAAGCCCTCCGGAAACGGCAAGGCACGAGGAACTTCCGGCCACGAGTCCCAAAACGAGCGCCGCGGCAAAACTCATCGTTCCTCCGCCGACGCTCGCTCCGCCGCCGAAAAGATCTAATTTTTTGAAGAGTGACGCCAGAAAAAACACCAAAGCAAAAAGACCCGCGAGACGCCAAAATGTCGGATGGCTCTTTTCCGCGGTCGCTCCATCTTTCTCGTCGCGTTTCCCTCGGAGAAACGGACGCACGGCGTACTTGTCTCCGGATAATGTTTCTTGCAACTGCTTCAGCTCTACTTGGCACCCGTCATGACACACAATCTTGGCAACACCCGAAGCCGCATCCACGTTCACTCTGCGCACGCCGGGAATTTTTTTAAATTTCCGTTCAACGGTGATTTCACAGCTTCGGCATGTCATGCCGTCAATACAGACCTTCATCGCGTTGCCTGCATCAGCTGACACAGGCGCACCTTCCTCTGCCACATCAAAACCCGCCGCCCTGAATGCGGCCACCAATTGCGGAACGAGAATATCATCGGAACACTCCAAGACCGCTTTTCCTTTCCAGACATCCACCTTCTTCACGCCTGGAATTTTGAGCGCCTCGGTTTCAAAGTTTGCCGCATTCTCACGAACCAGATTTCGTACGAATATCGTCATCTGCATAGTGAAAATTCATAAAAAAAATTAAAACCAAACACCAATACAAAAACCCGATGGTGTCTGGCTTTAATTACGCAGAATAACGACAGAGAGATGCTGTTTGAGGAAAAGTTTTCCGATACTGTCTCGCCAATGCTTGGAAAAACTACGAACGGTATCCGCGATAAAATTTTTCGCTGAAAACACTGAGGAAGATAAAGCCAAAACAAGAAGAGCCGAAACGAAAGTCGCGGCCACTGGCATCGAGGCGGTGGTGGAAGCGGCTTGAAGGCAATGTTCTATACAATCCGCCGCGTTTGAACCCATGACTCCGCTTGGTGCGCAATACCCGTTTTGGCAAGGAACAACCATTCCACCCATATCATGATTCATGCCAAACCAAGGCATCCCCGCGAACGCGACGCAGGCAAAAAAGACAGCGAATGCGAGTGTGGCAACTAAGAGGCGCCTCATATCTTTACTCAAACTCTACCACAAGCCTTCGGACTCCGCAACCCCTAGCCATCGGTTGACAGAAAAACGAGCTTGAAAAATTTACTGCTTTGGCGGCAAATTCTTTAGCACTTTTACAAAAAGAAAAAGCCCCCTTTGGATTTCTCCTCAGGGGGCATAGGTGCAAGGCGAGAGAGGGGCTAGGCGACGGTAGTGCGGGGGTTCGGTCTAAGGCGCCTCGAGTTTCAAAAGACGCTGGAGGATACTCGTTTCGTCTATCTTGAGCAACCCACCATCCCGGAAAAAAATCCCACATGCAACGGGGTGTTTGACTATCCCCCCATCGTTCACCAGTACCGCTTCACCTAGATCGATAGCTTTGTTTGTGATGCCGCCGTCCACAAAAACGAGTGTGGAGCTATCGAAATCACCAGAGATCACCTCTGACCAAGATTGATACTCTATGATCTTTTTTGGAAAGGGGAGTTTGGGATATTGAGAATAACACCGCTCAATAATATGCCGATGATGCTGATGCTGATGATGCTGATGCTCATCATCCCAGTCATCATCCCGGGGAGTTTCTCCTTCCACCACCATAGGACATTTCCCATCGGGTAACCGTACCATTTCTTTCGTTGTTTTCATTGCCTTCTCCTATTCTTACCCAATAGGGTTGGATTTGTCCTTGCGGACTCCCCGTGGGCGTGAATCGCCGCGATACTGCGGCAGGAGCCACTCACCGTGAGTAGCGCGCTGAATACCAAGAATTTTGATACCCAAGGCGCTACCCACTTAAGCGGCAAAGGAAGAAGTGATTCCTCTCTCGTCTTTTTAATGTGCTAATCAGATTTGGAGCGAAATTCTTGGAGCTTTATCCAAAAACTCGCTACTCAATTCCGAATAACCCAGTATAGCATATTATAGGTTATTTGTCAATCGTCACCCCTATCGTGTCACTCCTATCGTGTTTGCCAAATACAGATGCATGCACCACAAAAACCTGCTATTGTATACGCATCCATGGCTTATGGACTCCCTTATGCCTCATCCTCTTAATTCCTCTTAATCTGCCTATTCTGCCTGCTCCTCATTTAAAGACTTGCTCCGACTGCGGCGGAAGCCCCGTCAATCACCACTTGGCTTATACCTCGGCCCTGATTGACGCCTTCATTGACCGGCTCACTCGGTGGATGTCGCGCCTGGTTCCCGAGGATATTTTTGATTGGGTATGGATCCCGTTCATCCGTACGCTCGTCTTTCTCCGACTGGGATCCATCACCCGCGCGCCCAGTAACGTCGACAGTGGACGCACGCGCGTCCTTTGGGAGGAAGCCATACGGCGCGGCATCACGCTTGAAGAATTCCATCCGCTCAATATCGGGCAGGATATTTTTCTCGCGCGTTTTGGAAAAGAAAAACGATTTTTTGAAGATATGCCGCGGCCCAAGGGGTTCCACCGCGAAGGAATTGACTGGATGGACGACAAATATGAAATGAAAAAACGCTTCCTGCGCGCGGAGATCCCGGTGGCCAAAGGCGGAGTGGCTCGCACGGAGCGTCAAGCGCTCCGGATGTTCCGGAAGATTGGCAAGCCTGTCATCACCAAACCAAACCCCGGATCGCGCAGCCGCCATACCACCATCCATATTCAGAATGAGGATGCGTTTCTTTCGGCGTTTCGCAAAGCCGAACAGCTCTCCCCGTGGGTGATTATTGAGGAAGAGCTCGAGGGGTTTGTGTTTCGAGCCACCGTCATCGGAAAAAAATTCGTCGCCGCGCTCCGTCGAGAACCGGCTTATGTCATAGGCGACGGCACGCATACCGTGCGCGCGCTTGTAGAGATTGAGAATAAAAACCCGCTCCGGCAAGGGCCGCACTTCCATGAAATCCATGCAGACGCCGCGGCGGAAGCTGAACTCAAACACGCGAGATATACGTGGGATGCTATTCCCAAAAAAGACACCGTGGTACTCCTCGGACAAAAAACAAGTCGAGGGGTGGGCGGCGGCATTACGGATGTGACCGGCGATGTACACCCCGACAATGTAGCCCTTTTTGAAAAAATCGCCCACGTGGTGGACGATCCGCTCATCGGCATAGACTTTATCGCAAACGATCTCGCGCACTCCTGGAAAACCGAACCCCGCTGTGGGGTCATTGAATGCAATAGCGCCCCGTTTCTTGATCTTCATCATTTCCCTCTGATCGGAACACCGCGCAACGCCGCGGGGGCTCTCTGGGATATCATCTTCCCTGCTTCAAAGCCGCGGAAATCGTAAACTGCGGTTCGCCCTCCGCGCCTCGATCCAGCGGAAGGTTGGTCGTGTGTTTTTTCTGCACGATACACTTTCCCAAAAATTTCAAAAATACTTCTCTGCGATTTTCCTCCCCCACTTCGCGGAAATGATCCATCGGCCGGCTCTCCGGGGTATACTCATAGTGTCCGCGGATTTCGCCGTCGGTGTAGACGCGCAGATGGTATTGGTAATCAAACCCGTCGAGCTTGCGCCAGGAGAGCGCCTGGTCTTTATCTAGCCATGCTACAAAATGATTTCCGAATCCCTGCTCCGAAAGATGCTGTCTTAATTCCTCAAGCGTCTTGCCGGGCGCCAACCACCCCAAAAAAAATCGCTGGCGTATGGGCGTATGCCAGAAAAGTATCCCTGAATTGAGAAAAAATTTCTGCCAACGAAATACGGGATAAAACACCCGCCAAAGGATGTTTTTTATTTTTTGTCCGAGGGTAAATGATAGCTGCGATTGCATACAACATGAATATTTTGCATTGTACCACCACCCAAGGAATAAGAGAAAACTCTGCCGATTACAGATCAAACCGCGCATCCCCGAACGGCTCAATCGTGCGATCGGGTCGAATAAGAATACGGAAGCATGACCCCTCGCCATTTTTTTCACGGTGCATAAAGGGCCGCGCGAGTTTTTGGCTTTCTTTATCCCAATCCTTCCACCATTGAGGCCAGGAAACATCCTGATCGCGTTTCTTGATATCATGCGCCGTCCCAACCGAGGAAGCGACGCCTGGAAGCGAATGGTAATTCAACCGATACACGCCCTCGGGCCACCAAGAAACATCCACTTCAAAATAATCGTCATTATCCGCATCCTCCACCGGTTTCATAGAGCCATCCGCCGCCCGGTTGCCCACGTTCATGCCATAAGGCACGTGGGCATAATATTTCCCCATGAGCTCGCGAGTCCTCTTCACCCGTTCGTCATGATTATCCAAAGGATCAAATCCAAACCCGACCCACAATCCCATGGCATCGGTTTGCAAAAACTCCTTGGCAAACAGCAAGCGATTCTTTTCGATTTTAATCGGAGCAATTCCTGTATTTTTCATATTGCAGACCCGCGAAACCTTATCTTTTAGGACTTACGCGTTTGACCAAGGTCGAGGCAAAAGGCGAGGATGTTGCGAGG
>JBBTTG010000038.1:0-4496 GCA_038064355.1 Patescibacteria group bacterium | reverse complement strand
TTCTGTGCTATGCGACCGGTGGCGAAGTTTCAGCGCCTCACTTAACTTTTTCTCTATTTTTTGCCAGTCTGATGGAAGAACCGCTGCCGTCCCAACGCTGTTACTAAGAGAACGTGAAAGAAAATAACCATATAGTTTTAATGCCCTATCCGCCTGCTGAACCTGCCAGTTTTCATATCTTTTGGCAATGTGATTAAGAAATTTAGCAATTTGCTCATTTGATAGCGGCTGTTTTTCTGTAATGTCAAAATACCGGTAGCAATCAGAAACCCACTTTAAATAATAGTGAAGGTTCTTCTCAGGAAGCCTCTCTTTTGTGCTCAAAAACTGTTTAAATGCATCCAACATAATTAGTTCAAATATTATATAGCGTGCGATATAATAATCAAGCACAAATTAATCTTCTTAAATTTTAATTGGTTAAGAATTGCAAACGCTGTATTTTTCTTGACACGAGCCATAACTTTCCATATAATCTGCACAAATATAAGCATGCGGCATAAAAAAGAATGTTAGGTGTGAACATATGTAGAATATGTAGAATCCCATCCAACGGAGGAAGGCACTATGGAATCTATGAACGACCTCGACCGTAAAATCAACTGGGACGCTGTGCTGAAGATTGTACCAGCAGATGCAGACCAGTATGTGCTACGTGGATTTGCTTATCATGTCAAAGATGATAATATACGTGCTATTGCCGATTTTGACAAGGCTATAGAATTGAACCCAACGCTTGCTGGGGCGTACAACGGCCGTGGACGCGCCTATCGAGACAAGGGTGACTTGAACCGTGCTCTACTTGACTTTAATAGGGCCATAGAATTGGAGTCAGGGTTTTCCGAAGCATTTTTTTACCGAGGGCTTACTTATGGTAAGCTGGGGGCTTATGAAAATGCCATTTCTGATTTAGAACAAGTAGTACAATTTGAGCCAGACAAGGGCATAGCTTACTACTTTATATGCCTTGCTTACAAAAGTATTGGGCGGACTGAGGTTGCATGGGAAAATTTTAGAAAGGCAGTGACGCTCTTCTTTGCAGCAGTTTCTAAAGGCGATGCGACGGACGTTCGGACGTACTTATCCTTCGCCCCCGAACTGTTCAACATATACTGCGACGAATATGGACCACGCGCACATTGGCAGCCAATCCACCTTGCTGCTGAGTGTGGCCTTTCCGATATTGTCGTGTTACTGATTCGGTTCGGCGCTGATCCTAATGCGCGCGATAAGCTCGGTGTTACTCCCCTCCATCTATCAGCAGCTAGAGGCGCAACGGACGTCGCAAGGACCCTGATGAGCATGGGAGCTGACCTTAATCTCCCAGATACTTTCGGACGCACAGCCCTCCTCAAGGCCGTCGCAAACTCTCACGAAGACTTGGGGCAGATGTTAGCCTCAGGCGGGGCTAATGTGAATAGTCTCGCCAGCGACGGCATGACTGCTCTGCATTCTGCTGTTGCGGGCGGCTTAGTTGAGACTGTCAAAAGTCTTATTGAAAGGGGCGCGAATATTGAAGCCGCAACGAAGAGCTCCTTCAGGGCTCTGCATCTGGCCGCATATCAAAGTGGCTGTCCGCAAGACAAGATGGTCCGCATCAAGGAATCGGCGAGGCTCCTAATTTCAAGCGGCGCGGATATTGAAGCCAGAACAAACAATGGCTGCACGGCACTCCACCTCGCGGCAGAATCCGGAAACTTGACCGTCGCCGAACTGCTGATAGACTACGGAGCGGATATTTGCGCGAAGGATACAGAAGGGAAGACGCCCCTTGAAAGGGCCGACCCGTCAAAAGTACAGGATCCGGCCGCGAGAAAGCAGCGTGAGAGCATTGCAGCATTCCTCGCGGGGCGCGTAAGGTACCTGAGAAATGATAGAAGTCTTGAAAGCGATAGAAACACCTAACAAGTCGCTCAAGAGGGACGCGGCATAAAGCCGCCGCGCCCCTTAGCTCGAGCGTTGGGCTTCTTGAGTACAGCTAGGAGGATGGTTATGTGGCAACTCAATACTGAATTCAGAAAGGAAGTGTTGGCCGGAAATGCCGCTGCCGTGACCAAACAAATTGAAAAGGAACCGAGCCTAGTTTCTGCTCCTTTAGACAACAAAAACAAAACAGCGCTCCATTATGCAGTAACGCTTGATACTTTGGAAGTCGCTGAGTCGCTCATAGCAAAAGGAGCAGACGTAAATGCCCGAGACAGCGATGGTATCACACCTTTGATCGTAGCGTGCTCCAACGGAAAACTAAAAGCAGCGGATCTGCTTATCTCAAAGGGATCTGAAGTCAATTATCAAACCCCAATCACTCACCCTAACAGTCCCCAAGAAGGCTGGGTTTCGATTCATCTTGCAGCGAGAAAGGGACACGCAGACATTGTTAAACTGCTTATCTCTAAAGGCGCGAAAATAGATGTAAGAAAAGCTGATGGCTGGTGTCCTTTGCATGTCGCGGTTGCGTTTTGCCGTTTCGACACTGTAAAGCTTCTTCTTTCTAATGGCTCCAGCGCTAATACCAAAAACAAATATGGCTTCACCGTGTTGATGGCGGCAGCGTATATGAGAGGGAGTATAGAGGAGGAGATGAAGGGGTATGCCAATATAGCAAAATTACTATTAGAAAATGGTGCCAATATTAGTGATAAAGACGAGAACGGTAAAACAGCATTGACTTTGGCGATGGAAGTAGAAAACCCCCACTTAGTGGGCGTGTTGCAGAATTGGCAGAAACGCTAATGTTGTTTCCATCCAGAGATCTCGCCCAACCATTCGCTGGAGGCGATGAGGGTCGCAAACCATAGACCAGATTGCCCAACAAAACGCTGGAGCGGACGCGCAAAGAGCGCGCGCCCCTCAGCGTGGACGTTCGGCAGGCATGCTAGGGTTACAAAAAAGGGGAGAAGTTTCTCATGAAATCAAATACGAGTTCGTTGTTCATCTTCCTTTGTATTTTTTCGCCGGCGATTTCTTATGGTGACCAGCTCCGGTTGCCGAACGGCAAGACTGTGGATAGGTCTGCTCTACCGATTGTCTCGTATACAAGTGACGTTACGCCTCTACATCAGGCGGCCTTGGAAGGGCGAGTAGATGAGGCTAAGCGTCTTGTCGCGCGAGGTGGGGACATCGAAGCGAAAACAAATGATGGAACAACACCCATTCACTCGGCAAGCGTCGCTGGGCATCCAGAGGTTGTTGAGTTCCTTATCTCAAAGCACGCTAAAGTTGATGCTACGGACAATGAGGGTAGAACGCCTTTACATTCTGCAGCTATGCACGGGCACGTTTCCGTGGCAAAGTTGCTGATTGCTGCAGGCGCGGACGTGAACCGAAGGATACAACTTGGTAAAACTGCATTCACGCCACTAGGATTGGCAAGTCTCCTCGGCCAGCAGGAAATGGAGGTTTTTCTTGCGGCCCACGGCGGTCGAGAATGACCCAAAAAGCGACCTCCTTGGAAAATATGTCGGGACCTGTCGGCGTCCCAACCGCAAAAGGATGAATTGATGAGATCCATGCAGCAGATTGTTATGCGAAACGCATTGACGACCATCATCGCTGGCGCTCTCATTGCCGTGGTTTCCTGTACAGAGGCACCAACAGAAACGCCGACTGAAGCAGAATTAAAGCAGCTGTCAGCGAGAAAACCAAATTGGCAGCAAAACCAAGTTGGATATGAAGGCCCCGTGGTCCAATCAAAGGTTAGGATTTTAGACAAGCGCTTTCTCGGGGATCTACCGGAGCAATACATTCAGGGCAACTGGTGGGCTATGGGCGGTCCAGTCGCCTATCAGGATTTCGGCGAGTTCCAAAATGAATTTTTTTATGCGGACGAAAAGAGCAGCGAGTATTTTAAAGCCGACCCAATTGTCATGAAAGTTTTCCGGCCTGCTTTTGGTGCACGGGCACGTGACCGGACAGGACGTGTCGTCGCGGAAGCTCGACTCCTCGAGATTGGGAGAGACGGAGCAGCGCTCGCAGGGCAGGCCACAATAGAGGAATTTCATTACGGAAAAGATGGAAATGTGGTTTTTTATGCCAGGAGTGTAATCCGGCAGGACAAAAAGGAAAGGGAACTCGTGTCCATCGGGCATAAAACGCGGGAGTATTTTTCGCTTTATCATGCATTGGCAGACAAATTCCCCAACGTGCAGTAGGTAGAATGTACGACCAAGCTCAGCGCCGAACAAAGGCCATGCACCCGACGCGTAAAGGAGGTGCGCGGGTGATGGCTGGCGTTATACATAATGGAGGAATGAATAATGGGAATATTCAGTCGATTATTCAGGGGGGAGGAACGCCCACATATTGTCGAATATGGGGATAATCTTAGAGTTTGGATCTTTGCGCAACCGTTGAATACCGCTGCAGAAGCAATGTGGGACAAGACGGATTTTATTCCACCAAATACGCTTATTCAGGGTGCAGATACACAAATGGAATTAGGCGTGGAATATGGGGTCAAACCTTCAAAAATCATTTGACAAGATATTGTCTTTAGG
>JBBTTG010000037.1:0-38379 GCA_038064355.1 Patescibacteria group bacterium | reverse complement strand
CCATGGTAAGTTCCACAATTACAGGACTCCCGGGCGGAAGCGCGTAAGTCCTATAGAGTATGTTTTGCCTTCAAAGCTCCGGGGGTGGGATTCGAACCCACGACCAATGGATTAACAGTCCACTGCGCTACCGCTGCGCCACCCCGGAGCTCTGAGGCAAAATTTTGATAGAGTAAAATGCAAAAGCAGTATACCAATCGGGCACAAAATTATCAAGGGCTTTGGAATGTCTTGGGTATTGGGGGTAAGGGACATGGGGTGGTATAAAATACGGGATTAATTTTGGTACTTTCATTTTTATGGATGGTCAAATATCGGGATCCTCATCGAGGAGTAGCCCAAAAAAGTTTATCATCATAGGGGTGATCGCGGTTCTTGTTCTTGGTGCGCTCGTGAAGTGGATATTTGGCGGCGCTTATGGATTTTTTGGCAGAAAGGCGACCGAACAGTATGCAGAGCGGGTGCTTGAGAAGGAATTTGGCGGAAGTGCCAAGGTAAACCTCGATAGTCAGGGAAAAGTGACGGTGAAGACCGATACGGGAGAGGCGTCGACCATGGGATCTTTGCCTGCGAGCTGGTCGACGGATGTGCCGATCTACCCCGGCGCGACGATTCTCTATTCCGGAGCTAACTTGGAAGTCGGGTCAAAGTCGAGTGGGGTGGTATTAACCACGACAAAAAGCATGAGCGATGTCGCCGCCTATTATCGTTCTGAATTGCCGTCGCGGGGGTGGACGCTCAAGGGGGACATTGTGACCATGGGGACGACGACGGGTATCATGGCCGAGAAGGGCGAGCGGGCAGTCACGGTTGCGATTACTCAAAATGAAGGACAAGTGATGGTGACGATCGGTACTGAATAGCAGTTGTGTGACATGCTTTCGACTGAAATCGGGAGCATTTTTGTCCACAGGGCTTGTTTTCCACCCATGCGAACTATTGTATAATGAGACGGTAGAAAAATACATCCATGAGTGTCCTTGCGAGCCCGAGTCATCGAGGGTGCGGCAATCCACCGCCGTTGGCGAGGCAAGCCTGCTCGCTTCCCAGCGGTCGCACCTCGGGCTCCATTGATCCCTCTCTTCGCGAAGGGAGGGATGAGGAACGACCTCTGTTGATACAGTTTCATAATACATAGTATATTCTTATGACACGATGGCAAAAAATTTCTCTTTTTCTCCTGCGCTTGTCGTTGGGCTGGCTTATGTTCTATGCGGGTATTACAAAGGTGCTTAACCCTGCTTGGTCGGCGGCCGGGTATCTCACGGGCGCGAAATTCATGACAGGGTTCTTTCACTGGCTTACTACCCCGGGTATCCTGCCAGTGGTGAATTTCCTGAATGCTTGGGGGCTCACTCTGCTCGGAGTTTCACTGATTTTGGGTGTTGCTATGCGATGGTCGTGCATTCTAGGCATCATCTTAATGCTACTGTATTATTTGCCGCTCGGGTTTCCGTATCCCAATGCACACGCACTTCTCGTGGATGAGCATATAATCTATTCAATATCGCTGTTCCTCCTGTTGATTTTTCGCGCCGGACGCATTTGGGGAGTTGGGCGTTGGCTGCGGAATTAATATATCGGAATAGCGCGGGCGGGATTTTATGGCGAAGGAGAAAATTAAAACACTCCTTGCCATGGCGGTCAAAGGGAACCCAGCACTTTTTTTGCAATGCGTGCGAGAAGCTCAACGCGGATCGCAAGGCGATTGACACCCTGCGAAAATCCGCGGATGGGATCGTTTCCGCGAGAAAATCCGCCTTTGATAAAGCTCATGCCGATTTCAAGGCGGCCCTCGAAAAAGCGCGCCAGGATCTCAAAGCGGCTTTTGGAAAATAGGAGTTTACTGATCACGGCTTCAGTTTCAATGCCTCAATATAAAGAAAGAGTGGTATCTCGCGCTTGGCCGCGTCGAGTGCTTTGGCGCGCGGTCCGACTTTCACTCGGCGATGAGATGTCCACTCGTCAAGTTTTTTTGTCAAAAATCCGACTTTCAGAAAGGCATCAAACAGTTCCGTGAGCGGCCAATGAAACGTCACCGTCTCCACTTCCTGTGATTGCCCCGGGTGCATCCGTATCGGCGCGGTAAAAGCGCTCATGTATTTTTCCACGCGCCGATATTCAATTTTTTGTTTTTCATCCCAACCCCAATCGCTGGCTTTCGGCACTCGAAACGCCGGATGGCTCAAGACAAGACAAAGTCGCCCGCCGTATTTCAACACTCGGGAGCATTCGCGCAGGACTCCGGGCATATCCCGCATATTTTGCAAGGCGAGTACGCACACGACGGTATCCATGGCGCCATTCTGTATAAAAGGCAACTGATGCGCCGGTGCCGTTTTGAATTGCAGGCTGTAATCAGTTACTTCCTTTAGGATGCGTTTTTTTGCGATTTCAATAAGCTCTTTTGAGATATCCGCTCCGAGAACCAAGGCGCCCTCACGCCACATTGCGAAACTGAAAAAACCCTGACCGCAGCCAAGATCAAGTACTTTTTCATCCTTTTTGAGGGCAAGCAGTTTTCGGAGTTTAGGAAGAATGAGCTCGCTTTGATAGGTTCCCTCGCCTTTGGTGACCAGCTCGTCATACCACTGCGCCACCTCGCCCCAGGAGGTGGTTGCGTCTTTGTTTTCTTGCGGCATATTCTCCCATAGTGCCAGGGGATTGGGTTTTCCGCAATGAGAGTGATATTGATGTAGGTACGCGCCGATGCGACACACTGTATCAAGATCGATGCGACCCATTGACAGGGGCGACTTCTTCGGATATACTTTCTTTGCTTCACGCAATATATTGCCTATGGAAATTCGCAACATCGCCATCATAGCTCACGTGGACCACGGCAAGACGACGCTCACCGATGCGCTCATGCGCCAGACGGGGGCCTCTACCGGTGAGTCTTCAATGGATTCAAACGCGCTTGAAAAAGAGCGCGGTATTACTATTTACGCCAAAAACGCTTCGATTACCTATAAAGATACTAAGATCAACATTGTAGATACCCCCGGACACGCGGATTTCGGTTCCGAAGTGGAACGTGTTCTGCGTTCCATTGATTCCGTGCTCCTGGTGGTGGACGCGCAAGAGGGGCCCATGCCGCAGACGCGGTTTGTGCTCAAAAAATCTTTGGAGCTGGGCATCAAGCCGATTGTGATTATTAATAAAATAGACAAACCGGCCGCCAACCCGTCGCGCTGTGAGGAGCAGGTGCTTGAACTTTTTATCGAACTCGGCGCCTCGGACGCGCAGGCGGATTTTCCCGTCATCTATGCAATCGGCAGACAGGGAATCGCCAAGCGGAAACTGGAGGATGACTCCAAGGATCTCACTCCATTGCTTGATCTTATTTTGGAAAAAGTTCCCTGTGCCTCTTCACCGGAGCTTGATGCGAAGCCTCTGCGGCTTCAACCATTCAACCTCGGGTATGATAATTATCTCGGGCGCTTGGCTGTGGCTCGCGTGCACGAGGGGAAAATTATCCTCGGGCAGAATATTTTTGTCAAAAAGCCGACGGGCGAGTCGCGCACCGGAAAAATCACTAAAGTCTATACATTTAAAGGTCTTGAAAAGGTGGAAATGACGGAGGCTACCTCGGGCGATATCGTCATGATTGCCGGACTGCCGGATATTGATATCGGCGAGACAGTGACAAGCGACGCAAACGCGCAAGCTTTGCCCGCGATCAAAATTGACGAGCCGACCATCGCGCTTAATTTTATGGTCAACAGCTCTCCGTTTGCCGGACGCGAGGGGAAATATGTCACCTCACGCCAATTGCGCGAGTTTTTGGATAGAGAACTTGAAGTAAACGTGGGATTGCGCATTGATTTCGCGACGGGCGAATCTTTTCGTGTTTTTGGACGCGGAGAACTTCACATCGCCATTCTGCTTGAGAATATGCGCCGTGCCGGTTATGAACTCCAGGTTTCCCAGCCACAGGCCATTATTATCGAAAAAGACGGCGTGAAGATGGAACCTTTTGAAGAGGTGACGGTGGATACGCCGGCGGAATACCAAGGCGCGATCATTGAGCGGCTTGGTACGCGCGGATTTGTTATCACCAATATGTCAAACGACGCCGAGCTCTTGAGATTTACCCTCGAGGGGCCGACGCGCGGATTTTTGGGCTATCGCAATCAGTTTGTTATTGATACCAGGGGCGAAGGGATTATCGCCTCGCGGTTTTTGGAATTCCGTCCGTACGCCGGAGAAATCCGCAAGCGTGCTGTCGGTTCTATGGTTTCGATGGCCACCGGCAAGGCTATGGCGTTCTCGCTGTGGGGTCTGCAGGAACGCGGCGTGCTCTATGTCGGTCCGGGAGCAGAGGTATATGAAGGTATGGTTATAGGCAATACCTCTCGAGGAGAGGAAATGTATGTGAATCCCACCAAAGGGAAACAGCAGACCAATATGCGTTCTTCAAATGCGGATGAGGCCATTGACCTCACGCCTCCGCAAGAACTGTTTATCGAGCGCGGACTCGAAGTCATGCAGGAAGACGAATATCTTGAAATCACTCCAAAATCCGTGCGCCTGCGCAAGCAGTTTCTCACCGACGCCGAACGCGCGAAGGCGAGAAGGGGGAAGGAGTAAAATCCAAGGTACAAGGAAACAAGGACAAAGAAGAAAGGGGGATGGGGAATGTGAGATTTATTACAACGTACCGGGGGCTTGGCACAATGGCAAAAACCCGCTTTATTGTATCCGTGCTCGGTTTCTGTACGCAACCGTTCTTTTTCAACGTCCTTTTTTAGGACTCGCAAAGGAGATGTCATGTCAAGCACCACCGACCGCAAGACCGACAGCAAGATGCTTCGGGCATTCCTCGAAGACAACGGCGGAAAGCCCGATCTTGTCCATACGGCGATGGAGCTCCTCCAACCGTTCTTCGACATAGCCCAAGCGGGTGCGTATCCGCTTGTCCCCGCCGAGGAGCTCAATCTCGAAATGGTGGTCGTGGCCATCGCGAAAGCGACGAACCAACAGGTCAGAAAGGTCATCCCCGTTTCGGTATCCCAAGCAATCCCGAATCCGAAGGGGACAGAAGATGGTTACAGGAAGAGCCTTGAAAAAAGACTCGGGGATCTCCTCCTTCTCAGCTTCGGGCTCAATTCTCTCCTCCTCGGGTACAGCCTCTGGGACAGCCTCGTGCGCAATTTCTGTGACAGCCTCATGCACAGCCTCGGGTACAGCTTCGAAAACAGCCTCTGGGACAGCCTCCTTGTTGGTTCGGACTGGTCGTCATGAGTTTTCCGGTCGTGCTTCTCGGCGTGACGGTTTCCATCTTGGCGTTGGGAGAGCCGTCGGTCAAACGTGCGCCGATTATGCAATCGGCCGTCAGTCCGACGCCCCAGTCAAGCACGTTCCGGAGATCCGCCACAGTGCGGCGCGTCATTGACGGGGATACTATCGAGCTCAAGAGCGGTCTGCGCGTGCGCTACATTGGTGTAGATACACCCGAGACTGTTGATCCGCGCCGTCGTCCCGTGCAGTGCTATGGTAAAGACGCTTCGTTGCGCAATCGTGAGCTCGTTGAAGGGAAAATCGTTGAGCTCGAGTCCGACAAGAGCAAGCGCGACAAATACGGACGTCTGTTATACTACGCCTATATTGACGGTGTGATGGTGAACGAACAGCTCGTGCGCGACGGGTTTGCTCGCGCGAAAAGTTACCCGCCTGATATCAAGTATCAAGACCGACTGCGTGCCGCAGAGAAAGAAGCTCGCGCAGCCGGACGCGGACTGTGGTCGCACTGCCCTGCGACGCAAGCGGGTCCATGACCCGCTTCTTTTTTTATGTTAAAATGACAGACTATGGTGGAATTTTGGCAGGCGATCATCTTGGGTGCGGTGGAGGGGATAACGGAATTTTTGCCGATTTCCTCGACGGGGCACTTGATCCTCACCTCGCGCATCCTCGGCCTCAATCAGACGGAGTTTCTGAAGACGTTTGAGATAGCGATCCAGCTTGGCGCCATCCTTGCCGTGCTGTGGCTCTATAGAGTGCGATTTTTATCGCGCACCAGCCCGTCTGGTGTACAAACACCAGACGGGCTGGTGGCAAAAGAACTCTTTAAAAAAGTTTTCGTCGCATTTTTACCAACGGCTCTCGTGGGGTTTGCGCTATACAAATTGATTAAGAATGTTCTCTTTGAGCGGATAGATGTGATCGTTTGGGCATTGCTCATCGGGGGCGCGCTTATGATCCTCGCGGAGCTTGTGCTTCGTCATCATACTGAAGAGGACCGCGGTATTGAGGATATAAGCTATCGCCAGGCGTTTCTGATTGGGGTGTGCCAATCGTTTGCCGTTATCCCCGGGATTTCGCGCGCGGCCGCGACGATTCTTGGCGGTCTGGCATTGGGCGTCCCAAGGCGCGCCATCGTGGAATTTTCGTTTCTCTTGGCCGTGCCTACCATGCTCGCGGCTACGGGTTTGGATCTTTTGAAATCCTCGCCGACATTTTCCGCGGCGGAAGCGGGGATACTCGTTCTCGGTTTTTTTGTTTCATTTGTCACCGCGCTTCTTTCCATCCGATGGCTCATGCAATTCATTGAGCGCCATACCTTTATCCCGTTTGGCGTCTACCGTATTCTCGCCGGAATCGCGTTTCTTTTTTTACTGGCGCGTGGCGTATAATGTTTTCTATGGGAAAGGGAGACCTCTTGGCACAGCTGAAAAAGAAACGCGCGGAGATTGCGGCGCGGGAGGGCGTGGAGCTCTACCGTGTTTTTCAGAATGACACCCTTGAGCGAACGATTGAAGCGGCGCCAAAAACAAAAGAAGACCTCGCCGATATCAAGGGATGGGGTCCAAAAAAAATTGAGAAGTACGGCGGGGAGGTGTTGTTGATGTTGCAAGCCGCGGCGTTGGGAGCGGGGAATGTGAATGTATCTCACGATCGTGAAATTATTCCACTTTCCTCCGCCACACGGGGCGATGTGTGGTCGGTGGCGGAGTTTCATTGGATGCTTAATGATACGCTGAGAGGCATGGGTACCGTGCGCGTGCGCGGCGAAATCAGCCGTCCGCAGGTGCGCGAGTATGCCTTTTTTGATCTCAAAGATGCCACCGGCGCGGACTTCATCGCCAACTGCTACATGGGCAGGTTTCAACTTCCGAGCTATTCGCATTTGCTCGAAGACGGCCTTGAGGTGATCATCGAGGGTACGGTGAGTCTCTATAAAAGCGGGGCGTTTCGCATCGTCGTTTCGCGGGTGGAGCCGGTAGGCGAGGGGGCATTGCGCCGCGCGTTTGAGGCGCTCAAGAAGAAACTCGCGGATAAAGGATATTTTGACCCGGCGCGCAAACGGCCATTGCCCGCGTATATCAAAAACATTGGTCTCATTACTTCGGAGACGGGAGACGCTATTCACGATTTCCGCCGCAATCTCGGCGAGTATGGTTTCAAAATTCATTTTTTTGATTCTCGCGTGGAAGGGGATTACGCGGAGGACTCACTGGTATCCGCCGTGCGTTGGATAAACGTGCATCGGCCGGATCTCGACGTGCTGGTGCTTATCCGCGGCGGCGGAAGTTTGGAAAGTTTCAAGGCATATAATTCCGAGCGTTTGGCCGAGGCGATCGCCGCGTCGCGTATTCCGGTGGTTACGGGTATCGGCCATGAGCGCGACGAGAGTATCGCTGATTTTGCGGCCGATCGGCGTTTCTCCACCCCCACTGCCGTTGCGGCGTTTTTTCGCGAGGCCCGCGAGGCGCTTTTGGACGGGCTTATGCGTTCAAGCGAACGACTGGCACTCGCGTACGGCGGGTTGCTCGAAGATGCGAGCGTCTCCGCCACCTCTCTCACGGATGAACTGTTTCAATCGGGAGTCGGACTTTTTGAAAATTGGAAGGCTCGGCTTGGGACAGCGGCATCGGGTCTGCAGCACGGGCTGGGGAAGATTTTTTCAGGGTTTCGTGAGATTGAGATACGGCTCTTGCAAAAGCTTGGCGCGCGCACGATGGCGCTTCAGGGTTTGCGGCACAAGACAGAGTTGATTTTCGGCCGTTGTGCCGCTATAATGGAGCAGAGAATGAAAAGTTTGCTTTCCCGTGTAGACGTTGCCTCAGCCGCACTCCTGCCGCTCAATCCCGAGGCTATTCTTGAGCGGGGGTATAGCATCGTTTCATCCGAATCCGGACGGATAGTGAAGGATGCTTCGGATCTCTCGGTGGGCGATCGCCTGCGTATCCGTTTACAAAAAGGAGGCGCACTTTCGCGGGTAGAAGAAATACAAAAATAATATCTATGGTCAAAGAAAAAGAAAATCTGCAAAGTGCCTTGGAACAGCTTGAGAAGATCGTGGAGGAGCTTGGCTTCAAAGACGTAGACGTGGAAGCGGGACTCGCGAAATTCAAACAAGGCGTGGAGCTGGTGAGGCTCTGCCGTGCGTACCTGCGCAAGGCGGAGAACGAATTTGAGAAATTAAAAAAGGAACTGGAGGTGGATACGGGCGAGGGTGAAGAGGAGGAAGAGTCAAAGAGCGCAGGTATACCGTTTTAATCATTATGAATTTCGCTGGTAAGACGGCGAGATTCCTTGCCTATTTTTTCGCATTTTTTTTGCCGTGGCAAACACGGCTTATTTTATTTCCGGGCAGTTTGAATAATGGGGTTTGGGAGTATGGCACGGTGTCGCTCTATGCGACGGAGATTGTTTTGTGGTTGGCGATCATCTGTGCGATTATCACGCGGGTGCACGAGTGCAAAGTGCAAAGTGTAAAGTGTAAAGTAGCAGTGAAGGGTTTAAAGTTTTGGGGAGCGATGGCGGCGGTTGGGGTGATTGTTTTCTCTATCGTGCGTTCCGGTTCGCCGGAACTTGGGTGGTATTGGGTGTTGCACGCGATTGAGGCAGTGGGGATTTTTTGGCTCGTGCGGCAGAATTTTGTTCGGCTTAAACCGATGATTATCGCCTTGTTGTGCGGGGCGGTACTTCAATTGGCGCTGGCTTTTTGGCAGTTTTCGGCGCAGGAGGTTTTTGCCTCCAAATGGCTCGGCATGGCGGCACAGGATTCGTCGGTCTCTGGGGTCTCGGTGGTGGAAAATGATCAAGGGCGATTTTTACGCGCGTATGGCTCATTGCCTCATCCGAATATATTGGGAGGATATTTAGCAATTGCCATCGTGATCGCAATTGCCAGTTGCAAGAGGTTGGATGGGGTTACAAAAAGTTGGGTGAGGTTTGTCTTTCCGGCAACGCTTTGTTTTTTAGTGTCCGGTTTGGTGCTTTCTTTTTCCCGCTCGGCTTGGATTGCGCTTTTTCTTGGTTCGATAATTTGGCTCTTTCTTATATGGAAGAAGCCAACGAATAAAGATCGGCGAAATTCTCTCCGTATTTTTTACATTCTGCATGCTACGTTCTACATACTGATTTTGATTCTTTGGCCCCTCTCCTCCACACGAATCTTCGGCGAAGGCAGACTGGAGCGTTTCTCGATTGAAGAAAGGTCTGGAAAGTTGAGCGAGGTGGTGAAGATTATTGGCCGCCATCCTTTGTTTGGCGTTGGTCCCGGGAATTACACGCTCGCTGTTTACCGTGAACTGGATAATACGCGTCCGGGTGCCACCTATCAGCCGGTACACAATGTTTTTCTCTTGGCGCTGGCGGAGCTGGGAATTCTCGGATTTGTCGCGCTTGGATTTCTTGAAGCTTTATTGACGAAAGGCTGGAGATTCCTCAAAAAGTCCGAGGCGTTTGCGGTTATGGCCATACTGCTTGCCTTGATGCTCTTTGATCACTTCTTGTGGTCCTTGCCTTTTGGTTTATGGCTTTCTGGTTTTGCTCTTGGCTTCGCATCTCTCATGGGGGATGATATAATAGAGCCTATTGTATGATGCAACGATCTTCTAAGTACACTGGAGCGCCTCGGCGCGGAGGAAATATGTTTGGCGGCTTCAAGTGGTTTTTTTATGGAGTCTTGCTTGGCGCGGCCGGGATTTTTGTCGCCATGCGATGGGGGACACCGCCGACACCCATACAGCTTGTGATTCAGACGCCGACACCGACGGACACCGCAAATGTCGCGCACGAAGAATATACCTGGTCGGAGAACGGCACGATCGGTGTTGCAGGGGTGAAGCCCAATACCAAACTTACCAATCCGTTCACTCTCCGCGGTCTGGCGCAGGTGCCGGGCGATACATTGCACATGCGCATCATCGGAGTGATTAAAGCCAAGAAGAAAGGGGAGGTGGATAAAGAGGAATTGGTAGCGGAGGCGGATCTTGAAGCCAAGCCCTACGATCAGGGTTTTCATGGGCCGTTTGAGGGGACGGTGGAAATCAAAACCGTGGCCAAAGAGGGAAGATTGGAACTTGAAGCCAGCATGACCAAAGATAATACTCCCACCGAAAAACTCATGATACCGGTAACGTTTTAAAAACACCCCGCATTTGCGGGGTGTTTTTAAAACTAATAGGACTTACGCGTTTGACCAAGGTCGAGGCAAAAGGCGAGGATGTTGCGAGGCGTAGTAGAGCTACGGCGAGCAAGAGCAGAGCCTTTTAACGAAGAGATTGGTCAAACCCCTGTGGCTTCCGCCATGGTAAGTTCCACAATTACAGGACTCCCGGGCGGAAGCGCGTAAGTCCTAACTAAATGAGTCTCGTCGGCTGCTATTCCTCTTTTACATCAGGCAAAAAGCCCCCGGCTTGGAGTTCCCAGAGATGTTGATAGAGACCGCCTTTTTTGAGGAGGTTTTCGTGAGTGCCCTGGTCAATAATTTTTCCTTGGTCAATCACTATAATGCGGTTCATTTGGCGAATAGTGGAAAGACGATGGGCGATGACAATGACAGTTTTATTTTTCATGAGATTCCCCAAGGCGTCTTGAATGAGTCCTTCCGAGTGTGAATCCAGACTGGAAGTGGCTTCATCCAGCACGAGGATCGGCGCGTTTTTTAAAATGGCGCGCGCAATGGCCACGCGCTGGCGTTCTCCGCCGGAGAGCTTGATGCCGCGCTCTCCCACATACGTGTCGTACTTTTGAGGAAAATCCTCGATGAATTCACCGCAGTGCGCGAGCCGCGCCGCTTCTTTTACTTCCGCATCAGTCGCATCGCGGCGGCCGTAGCGAATGTTTTCCATGAGGGTACGATGAAACAAAATGGGCTCTTGAGGCACTATACTCATAGCCGCGCGCAGGCTTTCCTGGGTGACTTTATCAATGCGCTGTCCGTCAATGAATATTTTTCCGTGCGCTACGTCGTACCAGCGAAACAGCAATTGCACAAGCGTAGATTTTCCGGCGCCCGAGGGGCCGATGAGGGCGATTTTTTCTCCCGGCCGAATCACCATATTCACATTATTAAGCACCTTGCGAGTCTGCTGAAAACTAAAGCTCACATTTTTGAATTCAATCTCGCCGCGGCTTACTTTCAATGGAACAGCCCTCGGCGTGTCTTTGATTTCGTGCGGAGTATTCAAAATCACCGTCATCTCCTCCGCGTCGGCAAAGCTTTCGTACAAGTCGCGGATATGGCGTCCCACCTCCCAAAGGCGGCCGATAAGACCGATAAGATAGGATTGGATCAGTACAAAATCGCCCACACTGATCTCTCCGCGCTGCCAAAGGCGCACGGCGAAGTACATAAGCAAAAATTCGACCACGATAAACAATCCGGCCTGAATCGCCTCAATGGCGCCGCCCATGTTCCATGTCAAAGTTTGCAGGCGGCGGAGCTCCTCGCTTACGTTTTTGAGGCGCGCGAACTCAAAACGATGTCCATTAAAGAGCTGAATATTGCTTTGATTGGTGATCGCGTCCGAGAGCGTGGCTGTCGTTTCAGTATCTTTTTCCGATCGCAGAGTGTCGTATTTGAGTTTCCACAGGGCCAGCAGGTAGTTGATCGCTATAAAAAGCAATGTCCAAACCAGCAGGATATAGGCAATCGTATGGCTGAAAAAATAAAGTACGATAGTGGCACCGACAATACGGAGGAGGAGAGGATACAGATTCCAGTAAATACGATCCGCAAACACTTGAAAGGCGCGCGAGAGCTTCGTGAGCTTGCGCACGAGCGCCCCTGTAAAACGATTGGTAAAGAAGGCGTGCGAGTGATACTGAAGATAATCATAGCCGCGCTGGGTGAGGTCGGTCATGACGCGCGGTTGAAAGTAGTCATTGGCAAAGGTCGTGAAACGATACACCAGCCACCCCGCACTGTTGATAATGGCGATGAGGATGAGTATGCGCACGAGCTCCGAAGCCATTGCCGCCGTGGGTAAGCCTGATGTGAGCACGTTAAAGAATTGCTTGTAATAGATCGGTGCGATAAGTTCAAGCACGGTGGCGCCGCCCAAGACCAGGAACATGAAAAAGACGAGGGGCTTGTAATTTCGCACCTCGCGCCAATAAATTTTGAGTGTGTCGCGTTTTGTTGATGCCATAGAAAAGTATTTCAGAGCATATCACAGAAAATGCACTGTGTCGATAGTGCGCCAGGAGAGGGTGTTAAAGTAGAGCGGTTTTGAATTTGCAATTTTGTACCTGCGTGATAGGATATTTCTGTACCCCCCCCTAGGGCGAGCGCCCGACGGGGCGATTTATGCTATGTTCAAACTCCAGACAAAGATGAAGCCCGCCGGCGATCAACCGCAGGCGATTGAGAAACTGACGGATGGACTACAAAAGGGTTTGGATCACCAGACCCTGCTTGGCGTAACCGGATCCGGCAAGACGTTTACCGTCGCTCAGGTGATTCAAAAAGTCCAGCGGCCGACGCTTGTCATCGCGCACAATAAGACGCTTGCCGCCCAGCTCTGTCAAGAGTTCCGAGAGTTTTTTCCCGAGAATCAGGTATCCTATTTTGTTTCCTACTACGACTACTATCAGCCCGAGGCCTATTTGCCGCGTACGGATACCTATATTGATAAAGAATCCATGATCAATGAGGAGATTGACCGTTTGCGGCACGCGGCCACCCAATCGCTTCTCACGCGTAAGGACGTAATCGTGGTGGCATCGGTGTCGTGCATCTACAGTATCGGCTCGCCGGAATGGTATGAGCGGGCATCCTTTGCCATTGAACGCGGGCAGACGCTCTTGCGCACGGATATCCTGCGGACGCTCGTTTTTATGCAGTACGCGCGCACGCAAAGCGATCTCACGCGCGGAACGTTTCGTTTGCGCGGCCAGGTGCTTGAGATTATGCCCCCGCATTTTAACACCATCTATCGCATTGAGATGGTTGGGCAGGAGGTGCGCAGGATAGAGGAGACGGATCCGGTGAGTCGGAAGGTGCGAGAAGACTTGTCGCGCATTCTTCTTTTTCCTACCAAGCACTTTGTTACGCCAAAGCCCGAGGTGGACAGGGCATTGCGCGATATCCGAACGGAACTCAAGGAACAGCTGGGGTATTTTCAAAAAGTGGGGAAACTGCTTGAAATTGAACGGCTCGAGCGGAGGACGCGTTTTGATCTTGAAATGATCAAAGAAGTCGGATATTGTCATGGCGTTGAAAATTATTCCCGTCATTTTGAAGGCCGCGCGCCGGGAGCCCCGCCGCAAACGCTTTTGGAGTATTTTTCCAAGAATAACGGATCGGATTGGCTTTTGGTGGTGGATGAGTCGCATGTGACTATTCCACAGGTGGGCGGCATGTATGAGGGGGACAAGGCCCGCAAAAAAACGCTTGTGGAATACGGATTCCGATTGCCATCGGCAATGGACAATCGCCCACTCAAGTTTACGGAGTTTGAAGCGCGCATGCCGCAGATGATTTATCTATCGGCGACGCCGGGGCGGTATGAGCTGGAGCACAGCAAGCAGGTGGTGGAACAGGTGATTCGTCCGACCGGACTCGTGGATCCGGAGATTATTATTGCGCCGATAACCGGCGGAAGTAACTCCCCCCGACCCCCTCTTAAGGTAAGAGGGGGAGAAGGGGGCGTTATGAAGTCCCAAATTGACGATGTGATTGAGCGCATACGGGGACGCGTGAAGCAAAAAGAGCGCGTGATTGTGACGACGCTTACCAAGAAGATGGCGGAGGATTTATCATCGTATCTTGCGGAGCTTAAGATCAAAGCGCGATATCTCCACAGTGAGGTGGATACCCTGGATCGTATCACCACTCTTATGGAGTTTCGAAAAGGAACTTTCGACGTGCTGGTGGGGGTGAATCTTTTACGCGAAGGTTTGGATTTGCCGGAGGTATCGTTGGTGGCTATTCTTGATGCGGACAAAGAAGGGTTTTTGCGTTCGGAAACTTCACTCATACAAACCATTGGTCGCGCGGCGCGTAATGTGCACGGGCAGGTGGTGCTCTATGCCGACGTGATGACGGGGTCTATCAAGCGCGCGGTGGGAGAAACCGAACGGCGTCGAAAACTCCAGCTTGAGTATAATAAAAAGCATGGAATCACGCCGCGGACGATCAAGAAGCGGGTGCGCAATCTTCTTGAGGATTTCGGGATTGTGCAGGACGAAAAAACGCACGAACGGAAGAACGGAAGAACCGGCAAGGCGCTCAATCTTGAGCTCGCAGTGGATGATCGACCGGTGGAAGCGATTTTGAAGGAAAAGGAGGCACAGATGAAGAAGGCGGCGAATGAGTTGGAGTTTGAGCTTGCCGCCCTTTTGCGCGATGAAATTCAGATATTAAAACAAGCGCTAAAAAAACACGGCAGGCAATCTCGCGGATCAACGGGATCGCCGCGGCCTTCGGCCTCGCGATGACGGCAAGTTTCTATGCAAGACAAGATAATTATTCGCGGAGCCAGGGAGCACAATTTGAAAAATATTTCTCTCGAGTTGCCGCGCAATAAGATGATCGTGTTTACCGGACTTTCCGGATCGGGAAAGTCGTCTTTGGCATTTGATACGATTTTTGCCGAAGGACAGCGTCGTTATATTGAATCGCTTTCGGCCTACGCGCGGCAGTTTTTGGGCAAGATGGATAAGCCGGATGTAGACGAGATTGAGGGGCTTTCCCCCGCGATTTCCATCGACCAAAAAGCCCACAGCGCCAATCCGCGCTCGACGGTCGCCACCATCACCGAGATTTATGACTATCTGCGGGTACTTTTTGCCCGTGTCGGAAAGCCGCATTGTCCGGTGTGCGAAAAACCCATACGCAAGATGACAGTGGAGGAGATGGCGGACGCGATCTTCGATCGCTTAGTGAAAGAGGTAAAGTTAAAAGTTCAAAATGATAATTTGAAAGCAAAAGGGATTGTGGATACGATCATGATCCTGGCGCCGCTCGTGCGCGGTAGAAAAGGGGAGTATCACCAAATGCTCTATGATCTCTATAATGGTGGTTTCGCGCAAGTGCGCGTGGACGGCAAGATAAAGAATCTGCGCGAGCGACTCGTGCTTTCGCGATACAAGCAGCATACGATTGAGCTCGTCGTGGATCGCGTGCCCGTGGGTTACCCAATCAAGGGCAACAAAGCCATGCGTTCGCATCTCGGCGAAGCGCTTGAGTCAGCGCTCTCCCGAGGGCATGGTGTTGTAACGGTCATTCTCCCGGATGGCGGAGAGTTTGTTATGTCTTCGCAATTTTCGTGTCCGGATGACGGTTTTTCTTTTCCCGAAATAGAACCGCGGCTTTTTTCTTTCAATAGTCCCTACGGCTATTGCCCGGCGTGTACTGGTCTTGGAACAGAGAGTCTTTTTTCCGAGAAAGTGTGCCAGGTCTGTAATGGTGATCGCCTGCGCAAAGAGTCTTTGCGCGTGCTTATCAATGGAAAAAGTATCGTCCATGTTACGCGGGCGTCTATCGCCGAGACGAGTGTTTTTTTTGCCGAACTCAAACTCACAGAGGTGGAAAGAGAGATTGCGACTCCGGTTTTGCGGGAGATCGCCGGGCGCATCAAATTCATGCTTGACGTAGGATTGGATTATCTCACCCTCGATCGCAAGGCGGGCACGCTTTCGGGCGGAGAGGCGCAACGCATCCGCCTTGCTTCACAGCTTGGTTCGCGACTGACCGGCACTTTGTATGTTCTCGATGAGCCGACGATTGGATTGCATCAGCACGATAACGCGAAGTTGATTCAGACGCTTCTTGAGTTGCGCGATATCGGGAATACCGTCATTGTGGTGGAACACGACGAGGAGACCATCAGGGCGTCGGATTATTTCGTGGATCTTGGACCCGGCGCCGGCAAACATGGAGGGTATATTGTGGTGCAGGGAGAAACCGCGGCGTTCCTCAATCCAAAAAATCCAATCCCGAAATTTAAAGGCGATCCGTCGCTGACGCTTCAGTATCTGCGCGGGGAGGTAAAGATTCCCGTACCGGGTAAGCGTCGCGGGGATTCCAAGGAGCGGCTCAAGATAGTCGGCGCTACGGCGAATAATCTCAAAAATATCAACCTCGAGATTCCATTGCGGCGGTTCGTGTGTCTGACGGGAGTTTCCGGCTCCGGAAAATCCACCCTGCTTGATGATATTATCTACAAAGCGATTTCCAACAAGCTTTACCGCACACGGCAAACAGTCGGCGCGCATAAAATGATTCTCGGTCTCGAGTATATTGATCGTGTGGTGGATATTGATCAGTCGCCCATTGGACGCACGCCTCGTTCGAATCCTGCAACCTATACGGGCGCGTGGTCTCATGTCCGCGATCTTTTTGCCGCCACAGAGGAGGCACGCATGAGGAATTATCCTCCCGGGCGTTTTTCTTTTAACGTGGCCGCCGTTTCCGCGGGTGGCATCGGCGGGCGCTGTGAGCATTGCCAAGGGCATGGGCAACTCGCGATTGAGATGCATTTCTTGCCGACGGTCTGGGTGACCTGCGATGTCTGCAAGGGTAGGCGGTTTGACGCGGAGACCATGGAGGTGCTCTTCAAAGGGAGAAATATCTCACAGATACTTGGGATGACCATTGATGAAGCGGATGATTTTTTCCGTGATATTCCGGCGATTCATGATAGGCTCAAAATCATGCGCGAGGTGGGGCTTGGGTATCTTGAGCTCGGTCAGAGCGCCACCACTCTTTCGGGCGGCGAGGCCCAGCGCGTGAAGCTCGCCTCGGAGCTTGCCAGCCGCAATACACGGGCGCTGTATCTTTTCGATGAGCCGACGGTGGGCTTGCATTATGATGACGTGCGCAAGCTCATGGACGTACTCCAGCGGCTCGTGTCGACCGGAAACAGCGTCATTGTCATTGAGCATAATCTCGATGTAATTAAGTGCGCGGATTATCTTATTGATCTTGGGCCCGATGGAGGAGATGGGGGCGGCAGAGTAGTGGCCTCGGGCACGCCGGAAGAGGTGGCAAAAAAAGCAGGATCGAAAACAGGGGTGTATCTTAAGCATGTTTTATAGATATCATGTCAATCATGCGAGGTGTAAAAATTCGTGAGGGAAAATTACCGCCGCGGCCGGGCGTATATCTCATGAAGGATGTTCGTGGCACGGTGATCTATGTGGGCAAGGCCGCGTCGCTCAAGACACGGGTATCTTCATATTTCAACCGTCCGCAAGACGTGCGCATATCGCTTTTGGTTTCAGAAATCCGATCCATTGATTATCAGCTGACCCCTTCGGCGCTCGAGGCGTTGATCCTCGAGGCGAAACTCATCAAAAAATTACACCCGAAATACAATGTCCGAGAGCAGGACGATAAAAGTTTTCTCTCTGTTGTGATTACGGCTGATATCTATCCGAAAGTGCTTCTTGCGCGAGGGCAAGAGATCAAGATATATGAATCCCAGACCAAATCTCGGATTTTCGGTCCATTCACCAGCGCTTCCGCTGTGCGTGCGGCTCTGCGGATATTGCGACGGATTTTTCACTGGAGTAATTGCCCGGCGCCGCCCTTTTTGTCATCGCGAGTCCGCCCAGGCGGACGTGGCGATCTCATTTCAGCAAGAGACGGGATTGCTTCGTCGCATGCTCCTCGCAATGACACAATCAGTCGTCCCTGTTTCTATTATCATCTCGGCCAATGCCCGGGCATTTGCATCGGTGCCATACGTCCTCCTGAATATCGCCGGCAGGTGATCCGTCCGCTTGTGTTATTTTTTGAGGGTAAGAAAGCTCAAGTGATGAAGGATGTGGAATCGAGGATGAAGAATGTCGCAAAAAAAGAAAAATTCGAGGAGGCGGAAGCCTTGAAACGGCAGCTTTTTTCTCTGTGTCACATCCGTGACACTGCGGTGCTCACTCGCGAACCCAATCACCACAGAGCTCAAGAGCGCATCAATATTTTCGGCCGGATCGAAGGGTATGATATTTCGAATATCAGTGGAACCTCGGCTGTGGGAAGCATGGTGGTGTTTGAAGGAGGAGAACCGGCCAAGTCCGAATATCGCAAATTTAAAATCAAAACTGTTTCCGGCATCAATGACGTGGCGATGATGCGCGAAGTATTGAGTCGTCGATTCAAAAGGGCGAAGCAATCGGAGTGGCCGATGCCGGAACTGCTGGTCATCGACGGCGGGGTGGGGCAGGTGCGCACGGCGATGAGTGCGCTTGCGGAATATAAGATTGATGTGCCGGTGATTGGTATCGCCAAGGGTTTTAAGCGCAAGCAGGATCGTCCGGTGTATAGCGGGGGCAATCCCGATCTCGCACGCATTGTTGAAAACCACAAAGATTTGCTCTTGCGCGCCCGCGACGAAGCCCATCGTTTTGCCGTGGCTTATCATCGGAAACGGAGGAGTACGGACTTCCTTGGAAGGGGTTGACAAAATTATCCTGTTCCTTCTTGCTCGTAGCGCCTGTGGCTCTTCAAGCGGCGCCGAGATGACGCGTAAGGAAATCCTCGAGCAGGAGTAGGCGATTGTGGATAAAGTCGATTTCTTCGGGAGAGTTTCAGTAGTGTTTCCGCTTTGTTGAGCGGAATTTTTTTGTTTTTGAATGAGATTTGACCAACTTTGACCAGTGGGAGATTTTGTCCTATAATACCTTCGTAACTCTTTAGAAGTGGGGGAAAGTGGATAAGTCTGTGGATAAATGTGGATAACTCCCACCATCCACGCCTATTTATTCACCCCGGGATTTCGAGAATTTCCGTATGTTTATCGGAAAATACGAGATGAACATGGATGCCAAGCGTCGCCTGCCCATGCCCGCCAAGATGCGGGAGGAGCTCGGGAAGACGGTTATTGTTACGCGCGGTTTGGATCAGTGCTTGTTTGTGTATACACAGACCGCATGGGTCGAGTTTTCCGAAAAATTGAACCGATTGCCGATGAGTCAGGCGAGCGCGAGAAATTTCGCTCGTCTTTTGTTGTCCGGAGCGGTGGAAGTGGATTTAGATGTGCTTGGGCGGGCACTCGTTCCCGAGTACCTCGCGGATCATGCCGGGCTGAAAAAACAGGCCGTTGTGATCGGCGCGGGAGGAAGGATTGAGATTTGGGACAAGACGCGCTGGGATTCCTACCAGATGAGCGGCATGGAGCAGATGGGTGAGAATGCCACTGATTTGAAGGAGTTTGGGATATAGGGTATGTCCCATGTCCCGGTGATGATGAAAGAGGTGTTGGAATATCTGGATCCAAAACCGGGTGATCGTTTCGTTGATGGAACGTTGGGGGATGGAGGACACGCGATGGCGATTGTGGAGAGGAGTGCGCCCGGGGGCAAGGTGCTTGGGTTGGATTGGGACCCCGTCGCGGTGGCGGAGTGTGAAGTGAAAATTGAAAAGTCAAAAGTGGGGGATGGATTTGTGATCGTGAATGCGAATTTTAAGGAAATTGCCAGCGTGGTGGCGGAGCGAAAGTTTGGGCCGGTGCGAGGAATATTGCTTGATCTCGGTTTTTCTTCTTCAACGCTGGAGCGTGGGCGGGGGTTCTCGTTTGAAAAAGACGAGCCGCTTGATATGCGCTTCAACGTGGGGGAAGAGCGCCAAACGGCGGCGGATATAGTGAATGGCGCCAGTACCGAGGAGCTGGAGATGATTTTCCGCGAATACGGCGAGGAGAAACTCGCTTCCCTTATCGCCCGAGCCATTGTTGGTGCTCGGCGTAAAAGCCGTATAATTCGGACGCTCGAGCTATCGGAGGTGGTGCTTGAGGTCTACCGGCAGAAGCTGAAGAGCAAGAAAAAAATTCCGTGGATCGGCGGGCTTCATCCGGCGACACGGGTTTTTCAGGCCCTGCGGATTGCGGTCAACGAGGAATTGGCGAATATCCAAGAGACGCTCCCCGAAGCGATTGAAGTTTTGGCTCCAGGCGGCAGGCTCGCGGTGATCACCTTTCATTCGCTCGAGGATCGGATTGTCAAGCACTTTTTTAAGGGTGAAGACAAAAAATCACTGAAGATTTTAACCAAAAGGCCCATTCCCGCGTCGGAGCAGGAGATTGCCGAGAATCCGCGCGCGAGGAGTGCTAAATTACGAGTTGTTGAAAAACTCGCTTAACGTTATCAAGGGGGAATATGTCAAAGTTTTTGTCACTGACCAACATTCATCACAGCCTGCGCCGCTTGCGCCCGAGCGAGCTCTTGTCGCGCGGGAGCAATGGTTGGAATATTTTCTTTGGAGTATTTTTCGTGCTTGCTATCGTGGCTAATGTGGTTACTTTCTCAAGCGCCTCCACACGCGGCTACCATATGAAGAAATTAGATAAACGCATTACAGAGCTTAAGCGGGAAAATCAAAAGTTGAATTTGGAGATCGCAAGTCTTTCGTCGCCAAAGGTGTTTGATGAGGCGGCAAAAAGGATGGGGATGGTGACTGCGAAAGAGGTGCGTTACTTGAGTCCGACGACCGGTGTGGTGGTTTTGAGATAAAACTGTTCTTTTCAAAGGAGATATAAAACCGCCCGCCCAGCACTTGGGCGGTTTTATATTTATGCTATTATTTCTCTCCATGACAATGAAGATAGCTTTCTATCGTTTTGATGCTATAATAACTCTGCATAGCCCACAAATTTTCGTATGCGAAGTACCTCAATATCGCATAAGAACGAGTTGTGCAAAATCGCTTCGCTCTTTGCACAATGGGCGGCGGTTCCCGCTCGTTGTACTCGTCGCTTCGCGACATCGCACAACTCACGGCTATCCTAAATTTTTGTCGCTCGCCTGCGGCAGCTCCAAAAACTTCAGATAGCCGCCCATTATGTGCCATTTATTTTTAAACAACCTAATCCGGAATCCGTGAGTGTTATTGGTAGTATTCGGTGAATGTATTTGTTGATTTGTATACAGTATGAAGATTCTTCGCCAATCCAAAAAATCAAAGGCTCGTATTGCGCGTTTCTCGACTCCCCACGGCATAGTGGAGACCCCTTTCTTCATGCCGATTGCCACGCGCGGCGCGGTGAAGACGCTGGATATTGAAGACGTGATGTCCTTGAAGCCAACGGTGGTGTTGAACAATACGTTTCACCTCTTCATGCGCCCGGGGCTTGAGGTAATCAAAAAAGCAAAAGGCCTGCATACGTTTATGGGATGGCAGGGGCCGATTCTTACCGACAGCGGAGGGTTTCAGATTTTCAGTTTGGGAGCGCGGAAACGCGCGGGGGTGGAGACTGAAGGATTAGTGCGCTTGAAGGATGAGGGGGTCGAATTTCGCGACACGGTAAGCGGCGCGAAACATTTTTTTACTCCGGAAAAGATCATTGAAATTCAGAAGGTGCTCGGGAGCGATATCATGATGGCGCTCGACGTGTGTCCGCCGTATCCCATCTCACACGAGGGGGCAAAAGACGCGGTGCGCATGACCACGGAATGGGCAAAGAGGTGTAAAGTGCAAAATGCCACCGCCGATGGCGGGGTGCCGCTCGAAGGCGGCAAAAAATACAAAGGCGAGAGTCGGAGGAACATGCGCCAGCCCATGCTTTTCGGCATCGTGCAGGGGTCGGTGTATAAAGATCTACGCATACAGTCAGCCAAGGAGCTGACCAGGTTGGATTTTGATGGGTATGCTATTGGTGGCGTGTCGGTGGGGGAATCCTGGAACGAGAAGAAAAAGGTGATCCAATGGACAACGCCGCTCTTGCCGGAAGATAAGCCGCGTTATCTCATGGGTTTTGGAATGCCCGAGGAGATCGTGGCTTCCGTGGCGCACGGCGTGGATATGTTTGATTGTGTCCTCCCGACGCGGAACGCTCGGCACGGATACCTTTTTGTGCGTCGGCCCGGAGTGCGCGCTTGGCAGAGGAAGAGTTTTTACACGGCGATGCATATTACCGGTGAAAAATATCGCCTTGACATGCGGCCGGTGGACGCGGAATGCCCGTGCCTTGCCTGTCGGCATTACAGCCGTGCCTATCTTCGCCATTTATTCAAGATTAGCGAACCGCTCGGACAGCGGCTGGCGACGCTACACAATCTCCAATTCTACCTCGATCTCATGCGCGAGCTCCGCGCCGGTATCTGGAGCGGTTCGTTTTAGCCCCGCATTCTTTTTCAGGCGCATCGGTGATATACTGGAGAAAGCATGCCTATGCTCCAAGCGATTGTAAGGTCAACCGTGGGAGATTTTTTAATTTTTCCTTTCTGGTGGTACAGCAAGGGCTTTTTTTCTGTTCTCCACGCCGCCCTGGCGAGCGTTTTTCTCTGGCAAAAAGAATTGGCTCTCGATCTTTGGGTTAAGAATATTTTTGTACCCATGTACGGGCAGTATGATATTGCCGGGCGCATCATCAGTTTTTTTATGCGCCTCGCCCAAATTGTCGGGCGGACGGGAGCGCTCGCTGTCTGGGCGGTGATTGCGGCGGCCGGTATCGGGGTGTGGCTTGCCCTTCCCGGAGTTATCGTCTATCAAATTATTTTCAATCTCGGATGGCTATGACGCAGGCGATGATCACCTGCCGAGTGTGCGGCGGCAGCGGCGCGGTGCAGGGCGGCTTTTGTCCGGAGTGTTTTGGCGTGGGCGCCGGCGCCATGACCGGCGGGCGATTTCTTTTTTGGGGCAAATGGATAGATGAGGGCGCCATTCGAGCGGACAGTATCGGCGCGATCCTTAATCGAGTGCTCAATGCCACGCTGTTTCTTTTTGGGATATTCGGCATCGGTTGGCTTTTGTGGAACGCGCGGCTTGAGCCGGCTGAAATTTTTTCGAGGATGTTTTGGGCGACACCGAATTCCGCAAAATTGGTTTTTTGGATTTCAGCATTTTTTGATTGTTTTCTCGTCTCCCGTCTGGTGCGCGAGTCTTTGTCCAGGCAGATGATTCCGCGGGTTTCCTTGCATGGAAAGTCAGAGAGAGAGATCGCTGATTGGAATGACGTCAAAAAGATATCTCCGAAACAAAAGCTGGATGTTTCATTGGTCTATTCTGCCGACGCCATGCGGGTAGTGAAAGAAGCGTATCGTCTGGCGCTCCGTTCCGGCCTGGGTGAGGTACGCCCGGTGCATATTTTTTCCGCGGCGCTTTCCGCAGGGGATATTTTTGAGATGTGCGCGCGGCTGGGGTTGCCCATGAAAGAGATGAAAGATCAGGTTGAAAAAATAACCATCGCAAAAGGCGCCGGAAACGGGTTTGCGATTTTTCCGGAGGCGACACGGACACTCCTGATTGATGGCTATGCGCGCGCAGCTCTTGTTGGCAAAAAAATGGTGGATACAGTATCGCTGACACTTGTTTGCATCGAGGCGGATGCGGCGTTACAGGAGTTGCTTTTTGATAAAGGGGTGGATATGGCCAAGCTCCGCAATGTGGCACGCTGGCTGGATATTCGCGATGAGGCGCGGCGGCGATATCGGATGTTTTCGAGCGCGGCTGGCAGTCGCCCCAAGGGAGATATGAATCGCGCCATGACCGCTATGGAGACGCGCGTTCTGGATCGTTTTAGCGATGATCTGACGAAAATGGCCGGTCGCGGCGACATAGAAATGTGCGTGGGGCGAGAGAAGGAATTCGAGGGAATTCTTCGGATCGTCGAGGGTGAGCGCAAGAGCATCGTGCTGGTGGGCGAGCGCGGCGTTGGCAAGGAAGCGCTCCTGGGCGGACTCGCTTGGCGAATGGTAGAAGAAAACGTGCCGCCGTTTTTGCGCGACAAGCGGCTCGTGAGTCTTTCGGTGCCCAAGCTTATCTCCGGCGTTTCGCCTTCCGAAGCGGCAGAGCGATTATTCGCCTGTCTGCGCGACGCGGCTATGGCTGGGAATGTCATTTTGGCGATTCCCGATATTCACCAGCTTGCGGGGTTGACCGCTGGCGAGGCGGGCGCGGTGGATCTTGCCGATATGCTTGCCTCTGAACTTGGGAAGCGGTATTTTTTGCTCATTGGCACCTGCACGCCGGCGGAGTATCGCGAACATATGGAGGGTACCTCGCTCGGGAACGTCTTGGAGCGCATGGCGGTGGAGGAACCGGAGGATGACGAGGTGATCCATATGCTCGAGTCAAAAATGCCATCCATAGAATACCGATCCAAGACCTACGCTTCCTATGACGCCCTGGTGCGCGCGGTGGAGCTTTCCCGAAAACTCATGCACGATACGGCTCTGCCCGAGAAGGCGATTGATCTCATAAAAGAAACCGCCCGATATGTCTATGAGAAGCGCGGCGTGCGGCAGGTGGTCAGCGGCGAGGATGTTGCCGTTGTGGTAACCGAGAAAACGCATGTGCCCGTTTCGGCCGTAACGGCGAGCGAGGCTGAAAAGCTCCTGCACCTTGAGGATGTTTTGAAAAAACGCGTGGTCGGCCAGGAGGAGGCTCTGAAGCTTGTTTCTTCGGCTCTGCGGCGTTCACGGGCGGAACTGCGGGACATGAAGCGTCCGATTGCCAGTTTTCTTTTTCTGGGGCCGACGGGAGTTGGAAAAACCGAGACGGCCAAAGCGGTAGCCGAAGCCTATTTCGGTTCAGAAGAGCACATGGTGCGGCTGGATATGTCGGAATATCAGGAAAAGACATCGGTCGCGCGCATGATCGGTGAATCGGGTAAGGGAGGATTGCTCACGGAGCCGATTCGAAAATTGCCGTTTTCGCTTTTATTGCTTGATGAGATCGAGAAAGCGCATCCAGATATCCTGAATCTTTTTTTGCAGGTTTTTGATGACGGGCGGATTACCGATGGCGCCGGGAGGGTGATTGATTTTACCAACGCGATTATCGTCGCGACTTCCAATGCCGGTACAGCCTATATTCAAGAACGGATACAACAGCAGGCGCCGCTCGAACAGATTAAGCGCGATCTCATGGAGCGGGAGCTGCGCGGAATTTTCCGGCCGGAGTTTTTGAATCGCTTCGACGGCATCGTCGTGTATCGGCCATTGAGCCAAACGGATATTGTCTGCGTGGCCGCGATCATGATTGGAAAAATTGCCAAACAGCTTGAGGCGAAAGGTATTTTTCTGCGCGCGACGGAGGAAGCCATCGCCGAACTTGCCGCCGCGGGATTTGATCCCGCTTTTGGCGCGCGTCCGTTGCGTCGGGTGATTCAAGAGCGCGTTCAAGATATGCTGGCGCAGTTTTTACTCACCAATAAACTCGGGCGTCGCGATAGGGTTGTCCTCGAGGCGGGTGGCGCCATGCGGGTTGAAAAAGCGAAAAAAATGTAGCGGTATGTTCTACCTCGGGTGTTTTCTTTTGGCAGGTGCGTTGACTGCGGCATTGACGCCGCTTGTCATCCGGCTTGCCCGCGCGTGGGGCGCCATGGATATGCCGGGCGATCCGCGCAAAATTCACAAGCGTCCAACGCCGCTGTTGGGCGGGATTGCCGTCTGGGCGTCATTTTGCGGCGTTCTTTTTTTTGCGACGGTTTTTTCCCCGGATTTTCTGGGAGGAACGCTTGGGGGAAAACAACTGTTCGGATTGGGATTCGGCGGTCTTCTATTGATGATCGGCGGGGCACTCGATGATCGGTATAATCTCAAGCCGGGATGGCAATTTTTTTTTAGCATTCTCGCGGCTGTCGCGGTGATCGGGAGCGGTATCGGCATCCGAGAAATTACCAATCCTTTCGGCGGCGTTTTTGATTTGGTATGGTGGGAAAAGACGCTGTTTTGGTATCAGGATGTCGGCTACCGCTTGTCTTTCCCTGCGGATATTTTGACCTTCGCGTGGATTCTCGGGATGATATATGCTACGAAATTTCTCGATGGGGTGGATGGCCTGGTCTCCGGGGTGACGGCTATCGGGGTGCTGGTCATTATGTTTCTCGCGACGACCACCAAGTATTATCAACCGGAGGTGGGAATACTTTCGGCGATCGCCGCCGGAGCGTTTGTCGGATTTCTCATCTGGAACTGGCATCCGGCGAAAATTTTCCTCGGGACCGGGGGAAGTACCCTGGCCGGATTTTTGCTTGGTTCCCTCGCTATCGTCTCGGGCGGAAAAATCGCCACAGCACTCCTTGTGATGGGAGCGCCGCTGTTTGATATGGTTTGGGTCATCTTTCGGCGTGCTCTGGCGGAGCGCCGATGGCCGACGATAGGAGATCGCAAACACCTGCATCATCGCCTGCTCGATGCTGGGTTGGGGCAGCGCGGTACGGCGCTTGTGCTCTATCTTATCTCCGCCGTTTTCGGCGTGACGGCGCTTTTCCTGCAGAGTCGAGAGAAACTCATCGCTCTGGGCATCTTATTTGTTTTTCTCTTTATTGTTGCAATATGGATACTCCACCGAAAAAAAGAGATACGCTTGTCTTAAAAGAGCGCATTCTTGTCGTCACTTTGATCGTCATGGCGGCGCTGTTTTTGTATCTGCGCTGGAGCAACGGGCGGATGGATCGCGTGGATGTGAGCGTCGGAAACGCGACCGTGCGAGCGGAAGTGGCGGAAACGATCGGCCAGCACGAGCGCGGACTCTCTGGGCGGGAAAAACTCGGGGAGAATGAGGGAATGCTTTTTGTCTTTGGGACGCCGGATCGTTATCCGTTTTGGATGAAGGAGATGCGTTTTCCGATTGATATCATTTGGATCAACGGCGGCAAGGTGGTGGATATCACGCGCAATCTCCCGTCGCCGCTCTCGGGCGAGATTCCCGCCTCGGCGTTTCCTTCCGTTCCAGTCACCCATGTGCTTGAGGTGAATGCAGGATTTACCGATCTGCAGGGTATCACAATCGGGGACGAGATACGGATTCAATCGTAGCAAGTAGGGTTGAGCTCGTTGGATCTGTCCAACCAAAGAGAGGGCTGTCTACGTGTTTTGATTCGTGTCAATGATTCGTGTCTATGTCAACAGGCCATGCCCTTGCTGTTTGATCTTAAATTAGCTAGACTGTTTAAAGAAGAAGAGTTTATTCATCGAATTTTTTATGCCATACATCAAAGTTGAATATATCTGGATTGACGGCTATCAGCCAACCGCGTTCCTTCGTTCAAAAACAAAGATCGTGGATCATCCAATTCAATCTGCGGAGCATGTCCCACAGTGGTCATTTGACGGTTCCAGCACACGCCAAGCGGAAGGGCGTTTGAGTGATTGTCTGCTCCAAGCGGTGCGTGTGATACCGGATCCTGTGCGCGGCGAGCCGCACATGCTCGCGCTTTGTGAAGTTTTGAATCCGGATGGTACGCCGCACTCTTCGAATACGCGTTTTCATCTGCGCGAACTTGCGGAAAAATACTCGGTGCAAGACCCATGGTTTGGCATTGAACAAGAATACACACTGTATAAGAATTTTCGGCCACTCGGATTCCCCGATGGAGGGTTTCCTTTTCCACAAGGGAAATACTATTGCGGTGTAGGTACGGACGAAGTATTTGGAAGGTCTGTCATCGAAGCGCATCTTGACGCTTGTCTTTCGGCAGGGATTAAAATCGCCGGAATCAACGCGGAAGTGATGCCGGGTCAATGGGAATTCCAAGTGGGTCCGCTCGGACCGCTTGAGGTTTCGGATGCATTGTGGCTCTCGCGATGGCTCCTGTATCGGGTGGGCGAGAATTTTGGCGTTTACGCCAAGCTGGATCCAAAACCCATAATAGGGGATTGGAACGGCGCGGGCGCGCACACCAACTTCAGCACAAAAGCTATGCGCGAATCCGGTGGCATCAATGTGATTGTGGAAGCATGCAAGAAACTTGGCGCCAAACATTTTGAGCACATGAAAGTCTATGGCGCGGACAATGAATTGCGCCTGACCGGACTTCACGAGACCTGTAGTATCAATGATTTCCGTTATGGGGTTTCGGATCGCGGGGCATCCATTCGCATTCCAGTGCAAACCGCAAAGGACGGCTATGGTTATCTTGAGGATCGTCGTCCGGCCGCGAACATGGATCCCTACACGGTTTGCGCCAAGCTTATAGAAACGGTGTGCGGTGAATAAAGAATGCGACAGCCGCGTGCGGTTCCCTCTGCGCGTCGCCGCGTCGCATGGTGTTTTTCCCGTCGAGATGACACCATTAGCCCGTTGACCTGCCGTTTGACAAAATTCCGGGGGTGTGGTTTAATACGACCACTATTTATTCATCAAATTTGCCTATGTTCGCAGTTATTGCCACTGGCGGGAAACAATACCGAGCCAAGGTAGGGGATGTTCTCATTATTGAGAAAATTTCCGGAGCCGCGGGTGTGAGTGTAGATTTCGATCAGGTCCTTCTTCTTTCCGATGAAGAGGGCAACGACGTAAAAATGGGCACCCCGACGGTTGCCGGAGCCAAGGTGCAAGCCGAGATCGTGGAGCAGGGTCGCGGGGAAAAAGTTTCCGTCGTAAAATATAAGCCCAAGGTGCGCTATCGCCGCCGCGTGGGCCACAGACAGGAATATACGAAGGTAAAAGTTCTGGCGCTTTCATAAGCATCAAACAAAAAAAACGGTCTCGATATCCATCGGGGTCGTTTTTTTGTTAAATGAATTTTAGAATTTACTTATCCATTCATTTGGAATTCGTCATTTCCTCTTACATTTCCTTTCTTCCCCTAATGGCCGAGATGAGGGTGATGTCGTCGGCGTATTCCACGTCGCCGCCCATGGGAAGACCGCGCGCGAGACGGGTGATTTTTGGTACAGCTTTGGCGAGAAGCTTAGCGAGATATATGCTCGTTGATTCACCTTCCATATCGGGATTGAGCGCCAAGAGCACTTCGTGGATTTTTCCCGGTTCATGGGAAACGCGCGCGAAAAGTTCTCTGATTTTCAGCTGATCAGGGGTGATTCCTTCAATAGGATTCAGCGTGCCATGGAGGACGTGGTAGAGGCCGTTGTATTCGCCGGTATTTTCGATCACCATGAGATCTTGAGGTTTGGCGACGATACAGAGAATACTGGTATCGCGCTGTTTATCACTGCAAATTTCGCAGGGGTTTTTGATGGCGATGGTTTGGCACATGCCACAGAGGGTCGTGCTCGCGTGCAGATCGATGAGGGCATGGCCGAACGCTCGCAGTTCGTCTTCGGACGCGCGCAGAAGGTGCAACGCAAAACGCGCGGCTGTTTTTGGACCGACGCCGGGCAAGGTTCGGAAGTGATCAATGATGCGTTGAAGCGGAGGGGGGAATCTCATGTGGGGAGAATGTCGAATTTCCAATGTCGAATGACGAATGAAATTAGGAAAATTTAATGTTTAGTCATTCATTTGAAATTCGTCATTTGATATTTGTCATTTTCAAAAAGGTACTCTCTTCTGTTCCAAATTCCGGAAGCAGGCGCGGGTTTCGTCGAAGTAGAGTTGAATCTGGCCAGTCGGGCCATTGCGGTGTTTGGCGATATGGATTTCCGCGATGTTCCTTTCCTCGGGAGTTGGGTTGCCGCCCCCCTTGTCCATGGCCTTGCGATAGATGAAGAGCACGACGTCGGCGTCCTGTTCAATTGAGCCGGATTCGCGCAGGTCGGCGAGTTTCGGAATGGCGGGGGAGCGAGCCTCCACCGCGCGAGAGAGCTGAGAGAGTGCCAAAACAGGTATATTGAGTTCACGGGCGATTCCTTTGAGCGAGCGAGTGATCTCCGCCACTTCCTGTGCGCGGTTATCAGTCCTGTTGCGCGATTCCATGAGTTGGAGATAATCAATGACGATCATGCCAAGGCCGTGTTCCATCTGCAGGCGGCGCGCTTTGGTGCGGATTTCCATGATGTTGGCGCTCGCGGAATCGTCGATAAAAATCGGGGCGTCCGAGAGCACACCGAGCGCGTGACCGATACGAGGGAAGTCATCATCCTCCGGTTTGTCCGAGAGACGTCCTGTGCGCATCTTCCAGAGATCGACTCCCGCTTCGGCACAGATCATACGGTCTACGAGTTGTTCTTTTGACATTTCCAAGCTAAACACCCCTACCGGTTTTTTGGAGCGTATCGCGGCATTGCGCGCGATATCGAGCGCAAGACTGGTTTTTCCAACCGAGGGGCGGGCGGCGATGATGATGAGGTCGGAATTCTGGAGGCCACCAAGGATGCTGTCGAGTTCCGTGAATCCCGAGGGGATCCCGCGCAGTTTACCTTTTTCTTTGTGGAGTTCATCGATACGGTCAAACGCTTCGGTGAGGACGTCACGGATGGCGACAAACGCTTGTTTCAGGAATTTTTGTGAGACGGAGAAGAGCTTCTGCTCGGATCGATCGAGAACGTCGGCGACCTCTTCATCTTGGTGAAAACCGAGCTCGGTGATTTCCGCGGCGGCATGAATCAGCCGGCGTAGTGTGGCCTTTTTTTGGACGATACTTGCGTAATTCACGACGTGCGCCGCCGTTGGGACCGTGTTCGCGAGACTGATGAGATAGGCGCGTCCTCCAATCGCCTCAAGTTGTTTTTTCCCATCGAGTCGGTTGCCAAGTGAAAGGATATCGATCGGCTCGCGATCGCTAAAAAGGTCGAGTATCGACTCAAAGATGCGCGCGTGCTGCTCTCGATAAAAATCCTCCGGCGTCAGCATGTCGCCGACTTTGATGAGGGAATCTTTATCGATAAGAATGGAGCCGAGCAGGGATTGTTCGGCCTCAATATTGTGGGGAATAAGCTTCTCCATTTGGTCCGCCATAGTGTTGCCACTGTATCGGAGCGATACCGTCATCGTCAAGGTGATAAACTGTGTGTATCTTTCTCGTGAAAACCGCTGGTTTTTGCTATACTCATTTCATTATGAGCAAGACTCTCTATGCCACGGCAACCATGGTGGGGATGATCGTTGGAGTGGGTATTTTTGGCGTTCCGTATGTAACCGTACAAGCGGGGTTTTTTATGGGGGTGTTTTGGATGTTGTTGCTTGGTGGCGTTACCCTCCTCATGAGTCTTTTTTATTCGGAGGTTGTTTTTGCCACACCAGGGCGGCATCGATTGGTGGGCTACGCGTGGTATCATCTCGGTCCATTCGGAATGGCCGCCGCCGCTCTTTTCAATATTTTGAGTTTTTGGGGTGCGCAGGTGGCCTATATTATTGTTGGTGGACAGTTTCTTTTTACTTTACTCTCGCCGATTTTCGGTGGTGACGCGCTCCTCTATCATCTCGGGTTTTTCGCCGTCATGGCGGTGCTCATCGCCGGGAAGGTTTCCGTGTTCAAGCGAGCCGAGCTTGTTATGGCCGGATGCTTGATTGCGCTTATTGCCGTGATTTCACTGTGGGCGGTCCCCCGAGTAGACTGGAGGAACCTTACGGCCTCGGTGGATTTTGTCCGATTCCTGGCGCCCTATGGGGTCATACTTTTTGCTCTGGGCGGCGCCTCGGCGGTTCCGGGGATGATTGATATTGTCGGACGGCGTCGCGGAGTCGTTCGAAGGGCGATTATACTCGGGTCGCTCATTTCACTCGCGCTGACCATTCTTTTTACTTCGGCCATTGTCGCTGTAACTGGTCATTCCACGACTCCGGAGGTGGTTGCCGGGTTGCAGGGTGTTCCCGGATCATTTGCCGTAGTTCTCGCCGTTATTGCGTTTGGTGTATTTGCCATCGCGAGTTCTTATCTCGTCTTGGGGGTCAATCTTAAGGAGGTATTTCAGTATGATCTGCGCTTCCCGCCGGTTTTCGCCTGGATATTTGCCGTCGGGGTTCCAGCTCTCTTTTTTCTCTTTGGGACGACCGATTTTATTTCGGTGATCGATTATAGCGGCGCTCTTTTTGGCGGCATTGAAGCGCTTTTGATTCTGCTCATGTTTCTCCTGCTGGCACGGCGCGGAAAAGCCATGGGCGGGAGCTTCACATGGCAGGCACTGGCGTTTGGTTTAGCCGCGATTTTCATTATCGGTATTTTTTCTCGGCTGTAACCCGTCACGCCACATTGTTGGCATGAGGGTAAAAGTTATCCACATCTATACAAAATAAGAGGATGAGAGATAATAGTGGCATAATTTTTGAGCGAGAGATTTATACAGATTAGGACTTACGCGCTTCCGCCCGGGAGTCCTGTAATTGTGGAACTTCCCATGGCGGAAGCCACAGGGGTTTGACCAATCTCTTCGTTAAAAGGCTCTGCTCTTGCTCGCCGTAGCTCTACTACGCCTCGCAACATCCTCGCCTTTTGCCTCGACCTTGGTCAAACGCGTAAGTCCTACAGATATATGATTCCAACAAAGATATTTTTTACAAAAGGCGTCGGACGCCATAAAGAGCGTTTAACTTCATTTGAGATGGCCTTGCGCGACGCGGGCATAGCCAAGTGCAATCTCGTCACAGTTTCGAGTATTTTTCCGGCCGGATGCAAAAAAATCAGCCGAGAGGAGGGGATAGCTGCCATCACGGCCGGGCAAATTACGTTTTGCGTCATGGCGCGCCTGGAGAGCAATGAGCCGAATCGTTTGATGGCGACTTCGATCGGCGTGGCGCTTCCGGCGGAAAAAGACGCGCATGGTTATCTATCCGAGCATCATACTTTTGGCGAAACCGAAGAAAAAGCGGGGGAGTACGCGGAAGATCTCGCGGCTTCCATGCTTGCGACCGTGCTTGGCATCGACCTCGATCCCGCCATAGCGTGGGATGAGAGGGAACAGCAATACAAAGCGAGCGGAAAAATTTTTAAGACGTTCAATATCGCACAATCGGCCATCGGCGACAAGAATGGTCTCTGGACGACGGTGATTTCGGTGGCGGTGCTTTTGCCGTAGGGGGCGAACAAACAACAGCGTGCAAAGAAGCCCATACTCTTGACAAGACATGGTTGGATTACTATGATGGTCATGGAGGAAAAACCATGCGAATATCGATCTTTGACATTTTGGGCGTTTGCTTCTCGAAAGAGGTGCAACGTTGTTCACAAGTCTTATGGAAAGAGTATCTCGCGCATGGGAACAAACGTTTCTATCGCGTGTGGGACGGAAAGTTGTTTCGTCCCAAGAGCATGGATGAGGGTGAAGTGGGTTTCCCAATTTGGAGCAACCCACTGACTCACGATCCCGGCGATCCACGGTGGATTGATTCCCTCGACGCTTATATGAGTCTATGGCCGGGTATCTACCTGCCTGGTTATAAGGAAGTTTTTTGGGAGAGAGAAGCATGGGAAAATGATCCCGTTCCAAGGATGGAGAAGGTTGCCGAGATTTTGGACAAAAGATATCTGTGCGGTTTGCTGGTTTTGAGATTGTTCTCCCCCCAAACCATGCAGAAAGTTTTTTGGCAATTGCAGAGGCGAAGAATCCATGGACTTCCGGAAAGGTGTTTTCAGCCGTGCGATTTTGGGCGTGCGTTTTTTTGGCATGAACACCGTATCCTTGTAGTGGGTGCACATTAAAATCACCGCCGCTCTCTTGGCGCGACAGTTCTCGATTCGGGCCCGATCAGTTTTGATCGGGTTTTTTTATTGCGGCTTCGCTCGGGGCTTAGCATGAGGAACCTTTATTGAAATTTTTGGGTCGCAAGTTTCACGACACTTTCGAGAAGCATTGCCACAGTGACCGGGCCCACGCCGCCCGGGACGGGGGTGAGGAAAATATTTTTGTTTTCCGCGCCCTCGGCGTCCACATCACCAACGGTTTTCCAAATGGGTTCATCTTCTGTGCCGGCATTGATGCGCGTGGTGCCAATATCAATGATGACGCTTCCGTCTTTGGCGTGGCGTGCGGAAAAAAGTTTTGGTTTGCCGACCGCCGTGATAATAATGTCGGCTTGTTCAAGCGCGCCGACGGTAAATGTATCGGGACGGTAGAGGACGACCTTGGTGCGGATATTTTGGCGGGCGAGTGATGCCTCAACCGGTTGAGAGAATGTTGTGCTGTTGGCGATAATCACGGCGGATTTTCCCGCGAGGGATATTCCCGTCGAATGAATGAGCGCCATGATCGCTTTGATGATCACAGGTTCAATGTTTGATTCGCCCTTCAAGGAGAGTTTTTGATTGTCCGGATGAAAACCGTCAACATCCTTGCGCGGATCCATGGCGGCGATGATGGTGTTTTCGTTGAGGTTCCCGGGCAGGGGAAGCTGGATGAGAATGCCGTGAATCTCGCGTCGGCCGTTGAGCTCGCGCACTTTTTCCAGTATTTTTTCCTCGGGTTCGGAAGCAAAAAAAAGATGCTTTTCAAAGTGAATGCCCGCCTCGGCGCAGGCGCGTTCTTTGAGTGTAACATACAAGTGCGAAGCCGGATCGGCGCCGATGAGTATGGCGGCAAGTCCGGGTTTTACATTCATGCCGGCCACGTGCGTCTTAATTGTCTCGCGTATCGCCTTGGCGATTTTTTTTCCATCAATCGCGATCATATCACTTCAGCGGCGTCCCTTCTGTATGCGACTGGAACTCGGCCACATTGACGGTCGAGATATCTTCCCATCGAAAACGGAGCTTGGTAAAGACTGTCGGATTTGAGACAAGGCGTCTTTTCTTTGCTTCGATTTTCCATACCCGATTGTCGCCATCCAGTTTTATGAGGATATTGTCTCCGAGCGCCCCAAGCTCCTTGCCGGTAATTTCCATGATGTCTTTTGATTGATAGCCGTAACTCACGAAGGATTCCCAGGAGGGGATGAGCCGTTTTTGATCTCGGCTCGTTATGGCATAGACTTCCGGCTTTCCCGCGATTTTAATCAGTCGGACACGGGGATATTGCTCGATTTCTCCGGGCGCCAAAAGCTTGGGCGACGCGCGGAAGGTGGAGAGAAGGGAAGCGGATGGCCAATAGAGTTTCCTGCCATCGATGATGCGCCAGACTTTGCCGCTCGGGTCTTTTACGACCGTGAATATCGGGGCGGCGGCGGAGGACGACGGCGTGGATTTTGTTGCGGTGGCCGTGGTGGTGGCCGGTACTGTGTTCGTACCAACGCAATAGACTGGGTCATCGCAGGAGTAGGCGGCTTGCGCGAAAAGAAATGGTACGCCGTCGATATCTTTGGAAAGAGATTTATTGCCGCCGGCGTTTTCCTCCATGACCGTGCGCAAGACATACTGGCTCCCATCTCCTCGGGAGATGTAGTCATATTGCCGATCAGTGTTTTCCGCGTGCTGGGGGTCATCAGGGAGAGTTGAGAGAAAATCACCGTTCTTGAGAAGGGTTGCGAGCTGTTGCCAGCGGGTATTTTCGGTGGCACCGTCGACCACCGGATAGATGCCGCGCGAATTTTTGAATTTTACCAGCGCGCTGTTCACCTTGCCGATATCACTGACACGCTTGGAGTCTCGTGAGCGCACCAGGGTGATACTGTCCGGAGTTTCCGCGTTATACGCCAGAGAGAGTTTCGAAAGCCGCGGCGTGAGATTCGGATTTTCGCTGTAGAGGACGGCGCGCCAGTATAAGGCATTTCCCTGGTTGACCAGGATTTTTTCTTTGCCTACTTCTATGGACTCCCAGCGATTTTCACCGGTGCCCACCAAATAGGTGATGCCGGTGCCGGCGGGCGTTTCGCTTTCAGCAGAGAGGATGACCTTGGTGATATTTTTTCCACTGACACTTGCTGTCTTGGTGGATTCAATCGCCGAGGAGCCAACATATCCCTCAATGCCCACTCCCGCCAAAAGAGTAGCCCCGCCGACGTTGCCGGCAATGAGGGTATTGCCCCAGGGGCCGGGCGTGATGGCGGAGAAGATAGCGCCGTTTATATCCGGTATCTGCAATGACACGTCCTCCGCCGCATCGCCGGAGAGTGTCAAGAGCCCCTTCCATTGTTTTGCGGCAATGAGCCACTGCTTTCCCGAGGATCCGATAATCGGGTCAAGAGATTTCTTTTCAACAAAACTCGCGATCGTTTTGGTGATTTCCGTGGCTGGTTCGGTGCTGATGCGCCAGGCGGCAAAAACAGGCTTTCCCTGTACGATGAGCCATTCCGTTCCGTTCCACGCGACATCAACCGATCCGGCGCTCGTGCCAACGCTGGTTGAGGGGAATGACACCCGATGCAGAGAGTCGCCGTCGAAGGTGTAGCCAACGACCGGATACGTTGTTTTTTTATTGTCACCAAGCGTGCGGGCCGTTGCGGCGATAAACCATGCTACGCCGTTTGATGCGACGCGTATCGGATCGCTCGCGGAAAATCCTTCCGCGGCGCTCAAGTCGCGCAGTCCCGTGCCGTCATAGAACGCGAGTTTCGCCGGGGTTCCGGCCAAAAGGCACCCATCCTCCATGCAGGCGATATCCGTCACGGTTTCCATTTTCATATCCTTGGCAAGCGCCTGGAGGTCTTCGGTTTTGAGCCCTCCCGGAACAAGTTTCACCAGGAGCGCTCCGCCGTTTCGCTCTTTGGCTTCGCCGCCCACGAGCCAGAAGCTCCCGCCCAAGGAATAGCCGATCGCGTTTATCTTTTTGGATTTTCCCGCGAGGAGTCCGGTCAGGTCTTCGGCCGAGCCGCCCTGGCTGATGAGATTGAGTGCTCCGTTTGCGCCTCCCACCATGACACTCGTGCCGTCATCGGCAACAGCGGTGATAGAGGTACGGGTCAGATTTTGAAGACCCTTGGTGTGGTTCGAGAAAGCATACCGCCGGGGGAGCGTGACGGTTTGCTCCGTCGTGTTCACTATGGCATAGGTATTCTTATCGTTTATCTTGGAGAGGGATTTAAATTCCTCGACAAAGGTGCCGGTTGATGTTTGAGCCAGAATGGTAAGAGGCACCAGGGTGATGAATATGCTTGCCGTAAGAGAGAGAAGACGGTTTGTCATAGAAGATGGTGGTAATGGGTTGATGGGTGAGAATATTGACTCATTGTAGCCGAGTTTGAGGCGATTGGTCAATTATGTTACGATAGACAAAGCGTTTAATTCCTTTTAATTCTCGAGAATATGTCTAAGGTGAAAAACGTTTTTGAGCGCGCCGGGCTTGCCGTGGTCGGTGCCATGTCTTTAACCAAAACACGGAAACGCGAGATTATAAAAGAACTGATAGAGGAGGGAAAAATGTCCAAGACCGAGGCGGCGGAGTTTGTGGAAAAAACAGCCGCGAAAATCGAGGGCGGGAAAAATGAAATCATAGCCGCGGTTGAAAAGGCCGTGAAGGGTGTCTTGAAAGAGCTTGATATCCCGACCCGTTCAGAGCTCATGAAGATTAAGAAAGATATGGAGAAATGGGCGCGCCGGAAATGAAGAATGGAGAAGGGAGAATGTGGTTCGACAAGCTCACCATATATTCCCTGAGCGAAGTCTCGAACGTTTTCGGGACGGAGTCGAAGGGCAATGAGTAATGAGTAATGAGTAATGAGAAATGAGTTATGAAATCCTATCTCAATATCGTCAGGCACATACTCGACACGGGGGAGAGGAAGTCCAATCGCACCAGAGTGGACGCGATTACGGTTGCGGGCGTCATGTTTGAGCATGACATGGCCAAGGGTTTTCCGGTTCTCACGACCAAGAAGGTGTTTTTCAAAGGGATCAAAAGCGAGCTTGAGTTTTTTATCAAAGGGCTTTCCGATAAAGAGTGGCTGAAGGAGAAAGGGAATCATATCTGGGATGAATGGGCGAGTCCGAAAAGGGCCCCTTATGGGCATGATGAGGCGGCAAAGGCGAAGATGACGGGGGAACGCGATCTTGGGCCTATTTATGGCTTCCAGTGGCGGCATTTCGGTGCCCCGTATGATTCTTATGCCAGCGACTATTTAGGGAAGGGCGTGGATCAGCTCGCGGCCGTTGTTCAAAAACTCAAATCCAGTCCGGATGATCGGCGCATGATCGTCTCGGCGTGGAATCCCATGGCGATTCCCGAGATGGCCTTGCCCCCGTGCCATTATTCGTTTCAGGTGACGGTGATCAATGGAAAACTGAATCTTCTTTGGAATCAGCGGTCGGTGGATACCATGCTCGGTCTTCCGTTCAACATCGCCAGTTACGCGTTGCTCTTGCACCTTCTCGCAAAAGAATCCGGACTCAATGAGGGGAAGCTCGTCGGATTTTTGGCGGATACGCATATCTACGTCAATCATGTGGACGGCGCCAAAGAACAGCTCTCCCGCGATCCGAATACGTATCCATTGCCCACCATTGGAACGAAAAATTTCACCTCCATTTTCGATTGGAAGGCGGAGGATTCAGAGCTTGTGAATTATCAGAGCTACCCGAAGATCGTGTTTGATATAGCGGTGTAATCAATTGTCATTCCCTCCCCGTGTGTCAGTCCCCCGAAGCTTGTCCTCGAGCGGCATCGGGGAGCGGGAATCCAGGTATGTACCCCGCATCAAGTGCGGGGTGACGATAAAAAGTTTTTCTACGTTTGAATTTGATATGCCTCTCTCCATCATTGCCGCCATCG
>JBBTTG010000036.1:0-1391 GCA_038064355.1 Patescibacteria group bacterium | reverse complement strand
CTGGGCATAAAAATAAGTATAAATACGCTTCACCACCATACACCAACCCCCGAAAAAAGTAAAGAGGGAGGGTATGTTTTCCGATCATTGGGGTGGCTAATGGGAGTTGAACCCATACTAAAGGCTCCACAGGCCTCTGTGCTGCCGCTACACCATAGCCACCCCGATGACCGGAAAACGATTTTTCTGCCCTCGGCAGGAATCGAACCTGCATATCCAGCTTAGAAGGCTGGTGTTCTATCCATTAAACTACAAGGGCTCGAATTCCTCAAAATTGAAGTGCCTCCAGATTATCACCGAATCATGATCTTTTCAAGACTTGCGGCGACGGCTCGCGTGAAAGGCCTGATGAACATCCCGTAATTGTTGGTTGGTGATATGGGTATAAATCTGCGTCGTCGTGATGGAAGAATGTCCAAGCATAGACTGCACGGAGCGGATATCTGCCCCATTCAAGAGTAGATCCGTGGCAAAAGAGTGCCGCAGGGTATGCGGGGTGATATTTTTGGTGATGCCGGCCGCGCGCGCGTATTTTTCAACAATCCTCTGCACGGATCTCGGCGTAAGAAAACTATTTTGCTCTATTGTCCTCTTCCCTTCCATCTTTATATTCTTCTGTTTTCCTGCCGCCCGGTCATGCCGTATAAAAAGCCAAGGCTCAATATCCGTTCGGGCTTCCAGGTACTTTGAAAGCCAGTACCGCGCCTGCTGGGAGATAAAAATAATCCGCAATTTGCTCCCCTTGCCGCGCACGGTGAATTCCCCTTTTGCGATATTCACGTCCGTGCGTTTGAGGCCCGCGAGCTCCGAGACGCGCAACCCCGTCGAGAAAAGCATCTCCAAAATCGCTTTACCGCGAAGGGAAACGAGCTTGGCTGACGGCTGACTGCTGACGGCTGACTGCTTGAGCGGAGCTTCCAAGAGCCGCTCCAAATCCGCCCCTTCCAAAAAATCCACCTGCCGTTCGGGCATTTTCCCGAGCTCCACTTTTTCGGCCGAAAGCGTCTTGATGTCCTGCCGATTCAGATATTTCAAAAACGAACGCAGGGCGATGAGATGATAATTCTGGGTATTCTTTTGCAGGGTCTGTCCGGTTCGGTCATGAAACCGGTTGAGCCACAGCCGATACTCTCGCACAAGCGGCAAAGAGATCGCCGTGGGGCACTGCACTTTCCGCTCCCCCATCCAATTGATAAACCGCCCGAGATAAAATGAATAATTCCGCACGGTGGCAAGCGAGCGATTTTTTTCTATCTCTATATGTTCAAGAAATTGCCGAAGGCATTCCGTCAGGTTGGGAGTAATCATAGTATTGTGCGACTCTTATAGTATAGCATAGGACTTACGCACTTGGCCTCTTTCTGTCATCCTCGCGAATGCGGGGATCCAGT
>JBBTTG010000035.1:29150-36826 GCA_038064355.1 Patescibacteria group bacterium | reverse complement strand
AAAGATGCGTCGTGATGTCTTCGATTTTCCGCTCTATAAATTTCCCTGTTTTTTTCTCCCGCCCACGGATAGCCATACTGTCAATCAGCGGCGCTTCTTTCCCAACCATAGAGGCATCGGGTGAGAACGCAATTTCAAAAACCACTCCTTTTATATCTTCGTCATGCCCCGATTCAAAATACGCATGCGCATCCCCCACTCTCCAAGTAACCACCCGACTCACCGGATCGAAACGAAGCGTCGTTCCGCCGCCCGGGGTAAACCCAGTCCAACGCACGCCTTCCTGAAGCCGCCCCTCCACAACGACATTTTCAAAATCCGAGAGAATCTTCCCCATGATGAAAAAAACTGTATAGTTGGTCGCCTCTCCCACTTTCGGAGGAAGCGGACCACGTCCGATTTGATCGCCTTCGGGGGAATAGTATCGGGCAAAACTTTCCATGTTCAACTCCGCGCCCTGTAAACTCATCAACGCTGAAACCTTCCGGCTGTATATACGTCCACGGCTATCTCTATATTCCAATACCGCCTCAACGGTCGCCTCATCAATCGAAAGCGTATCGAGAATAATAGCCACCTCGCCGGAGCGCAAAGCGAAAATATCCTCAAGGAGTATCGTGGAAATCTCCGGCTCCCACCGACCGCCCGTTACCGCACGCACGTTGAGCGAATTCGGGAGCTTGAGGATCAGGCGCGGATCAGAGAGCGCTTGTTCGCTCCCATTGAGATACAAAAGAGAAACTCTCACCTCTTCCCCGACACGAACCGCGCTTTGACTGGCCGCTATTTTCACCTCCACGTCCGAGGCCGGAATCGGACGGGTTTTATTGCGAAACGCGTTGATCTGGACAACGGCAAGCGTTAGAACAACGGCAATCAACAGCAGATCGCTGAAACGGTGTTTCCATGAACGTCCAGCGCGGGCGGCTTGATCCGGCAGGGAAGAAAGCTCAACGCATAAAAGATGCTCGGGATCTTTTGGATCATGGCGGCATGAAAGTTCGATAACCTTTTTTTTCGCGGGCATATATTGAAAATTTTAGATTTAAAGTCCACCAAAAACGGCTGTGGTCGTTGCCAAAATTTCCGGGATTCCGTCACCGTCTATATCCGAGATAACCGGATTCACGCCCGATCGCCCCGAGGAATCGAAAGCGAAGAAACCCTGGAGGATGGACTTTCCTTTAGCGTCAAACACGCGCACCTGCGGCCCGCCACCGATATCGGCGCCCGTGATAATTTCGCCGCGTCCATCGCCATCAAGATCGCCGACGGTCGGACGCACCCCACCGCGAAATCGAGGATCAAAGGCGAAAAATCCGCCGCTTAAAAGTCTGCCTTGATAATTAAACACGCGCACCTGCGGCCCGCCGCCACGCGATGACCCTATCACAACCTCGGCAATGCCGTCGCCGTTCAAATCGCCCACTCCTATATGCGCTCCGCCCCGATAACCGCCGCCAAATGCCTTCCACGGAGCGGTCATCAGCTCTCCCGTGTTCCGATAGACGCGGATTTCGGCTCCACTCTCCTCGTGCGCCGTTACGACAATCTCCTGAAGCCCATCGCCCGTGAGATCGCCAACGCCAAGCATAAGTTCGCCGGTCCACTGCTCGCCATAGGGACGAATCTTGAGACTTTTCCCTTGATGCTCGATCGTGAGCACCCCACGATAGACCCAGACGGTTTCCCGCTTTTTATCGCCATCAATGTCCACCTTCATAACCACGGCACCGCTCGGGAATGCCGCGTCATAGGCGAAAAATCCTGTACGCACCGACTCTCCCTTGCTATTAAACACGCGCACGAACGCTCCGTTAAGATAGGGCGCGTCGAAAATGTCCTGAAGCGGGCGGCGCAAAACCACAGCATCCTTGGCGGCAAACGACAAGGTTGACACAATACTGCCATCATTCACCGATGCATCCTGTACGCCGCGCAAACGCTCAAAATCCTCCGCAAAAGAAACCTTCGCCTGCTTATCGGTCGTATTCACCACAACGACCCCGCTCTCAAAATCTCGCCTCAAGACACCCCCCGATAACTGCCTGAACGGACCGAGCGGAGCGCCGAGATAGGTCTCATATTCGTCATACCACCATGTCTGTCCGTGATCCTGATCGCCATAGTCAAAAGAATAAAATCCATCGTGGAGCAGTGCCATGGCAAACCCGTAGCGCATAAGCCGCCAATTATTCCGCTCGCCCGTGTTTTGGGAATTGGTGTTTAAAACCGCAAGATTCTTTTTTGACAACTGCACGGCTTTTTTGAGATTGGCCGCGGTGGTCTTCCAATCTTTGCTCTCGGAAAAATTTTCCAAAAAGACGCCATCCACGTCCGGCGCGTAAACAAGCCCATCGTTTTCCATCACGATCTTCCCGGGTGCCTGCTCTCGGGTTTTGCGGTAGATACCGCGCAATCCTTCCTGCCAAAGTTTGTCCGCCGTCTTCGCGTCTTCGGCTTTTCCGTTACCATCACTGTCCACCGCGCCTCCCGCAAAGTACGAAATCCCTTCCCAACCATTGTCATAAAAAACGCCATCCCACTCCGGCCGCGACAAAATTTCCCGCGATACGAATTCCGGCAAAAAATCGTTCCATTGTTTGCCAAATATCACAGGCGACCGCTCGGTGGCATTCAAAATCCACGTTCCCGGCCAAAAACTCCGTTGCGCGCCCGAGGCATCCTTGAGATACCATTCTTGGGGTACGGTGTTTCCAAGTTTATAACGCAACGGCGCCACCTCCCGCAGATGCGCCCAATCCGCGCGCAATTCCCCGGCTGGCACATAGGCGAGGATGATGACATTGGGATTGAGTTGCCGAATCGCTGGGATGGCCTGGGGAGAGCGATAGGGCACTTCCGCGTCCAAAATTAAAAGGTCCCAGCGGGAGAGCGCTTTGGCTTCCTCATCCGAGACCGTCCAGTGCAAAAAATAATTCGCGAGCTTTGGGTATGTTTTTTTCATCTCAACAGCATACGCGGCATGCGCAAGAAGAGTGACAAGAGCAAGAGTGCAGAAAGAGAAAATAACTCTCACAAAAGTCATAAAAACCTGGATTCCCGCTTTCGCGGGAATGACAACTTGTTTATCTATTATCCAAAACTTTTTCGTAAATCTTGAGAATCTCCTGATAATGCCGCTCGGGATCATTGCGGGTGAATGCCGCCTCGCGAGCCGCTTTTCCCACCCGATCCAACAACGCCTCATCGGAGTAAATTTCTTTGATTTTGTCAATGAAGTCAGCGGCCTTTCCGCGGCGCGCCAAAAATCCCGTCTGCCAATTTTCAATCATCTCGGGGATACCGCCTGAGTTCGAGGCGAGCACCGCCTTTCCAGCGGCCTGGGCTTCGAGCACGGCCAGAGGATAATTCTCATACCAAACGGAGGGGACGAGGATAAGCCGCGCCGACGAGATCAGTTTTTGCATCTGTGCCTTCTCCTGAAATCCAAGCATTTCTCTATTCAACAACTTTTCACCTTTCACTTTTAACTTTACACTTTCTAACTCCGGTCCCGTCCCCGCCACTTTGAATTGAATTTTTGGGAACGCACGCGCGATCTCAAGCAGAAGCCAGATCCCCTTCTCTTCGGTAATCCTTCCGGCAAAGAGGATATAATTCCCTGCGCTGTCATTGCGAGGCCTGTCACGATCAGCCGAAGCAATCCCGTGCTCAAGCGGGATCGCCACGTCCCCACTCGACAAGCTCGCGGCTCCTCGCGATGACATCTCTAAAAACGTAAACAGCGGGATGTGCGTAATCTTTTTCTCGTCTTTTCCCCACTTGATAAGCAAATCGCGCAGAAAACGGCTGGGTGTTAAAAAATGCGCCACGCCTTTTTCGTAAATTCCAAGCGCGCGGTGAATCCACATCTCCGCAACCGCGGCGGTCGATGCCGTTACCGACCCTTGCAGACACCGGTTGCTCACGGCATTCCAGTATTGATACACAAAACAGCGCTCGCAAACATCGTGTTTCGTGAATAATTTATAATTCGGGCAGATGAGCTTGAAATCATGCAGGGTTTGAACCACCGGAATCTTGTGCCGACGGCACACGGCGATAATGGATGGGGAAAGATGGTGATAGATATTGTGCAGGTGCACCACATCCGGACGCCACCGTTTCACCAGTTTTTCAAGCTTCCCCGCGGCTTCGCGCGACCAAATCATGCGTGCCACTTTCCCGACGTCTTTTATCAAACCTTCCCTCCGATCGAAGTGCGATTCACTCACGAGTAAATCTTGAAATACTTGATAGCGTGTAGCGTGTAGCGTGTAGCCGGCGGGAGATTCCGAGGTGCCCCAAAGAGTGACTTCATGGCCATGCGAAACCAGAAGCTCGGCAAGATCGAGCATATAACTTTCAGCTCCCGCACGCCGGTAGAGAAATTTATTAACTTGGAGAATTTTCATACGTGTCCCGAAGAATACACCCCCTCACCCTACCCTCTCCCCCTTGGGGAGAGGAGAAAGATGAAAGGCGGCCTGGTTATTGCTACCCACCAACACCTCTTCCAGCTTTTCTATCGCTTTTTCCCAATCGTACTTCGCGAGCACGAGCGCGCGGGCGCGGCGACCAAGTTCCAAGTGTTCGGACGGCGGCAGTGAAAAAAATCGCGCGATCCCGTCCGCAATCGCCTCGGCGGTCGCATCTTTTGTGAGAAGCTTCACATCCAACTCACGCAATATCTCCGGCGTGGCGCCCACGGGCGTTCCAACCACGGGAGTGCCGCACGCAAGTGCTTCGAGGGTGGACATTCCAAGTCCTTCAAAGGCGGCAGTCGGCAGAACAAAGAGATCCGCGGCTTGATAGTAGAGCGGTAAATCCGCAAGCGGTACGGTACCGACCAGTGTAACGTAATTTTTTAATCCCAGCTGGCTGATTTCATTGGATAAACTATCCCGCAAGGGACCCTCGCCGATGATAAAAAGATGCGCTTCGGGAAATTGCTCTCGCAGACGCAGGGCGGCATAGAGCAATTCGTGCAAACCCATGCGCGCGGTGAGCCGCCGCACGGTAAGCAGAAGCGGCTTGCCGGCCGGAAGCCCGAGCCGTGTTTTAGCCGCTGGTTTCTCGGCTCTTGCAAAGGACTCGTGATCGATACCGCAGGGAATCCTTACAATCTTTGCCGCCGTTTTTGGATACGTCTCGCGTAAAATCTTCGCGGAAAAATCAGACAACACCGCGATGCGACTGGCTTGCGCGAGCGCCCTCCCTTCCACAAAACGCGCGGCATGAATAAATCCCCACGAGATAAGCGGCCGCGCAAGAGAGGCAATACCGTGAAATTTCCGCCGCACGCCTTCCACCTCCGCCTCGCTGGCGGTTGAGGCGTGAAACATATAGAGCGTGGGAATTTTGAGGCCCGCGCGGAAAAATCCATACGCCGGAAAAGGATGGTGCGCAAGAGCGCGATCAAAAGGTGTTTCGGCATGGAGCTTTCGCGCGAGCGGCGGCAAGACGCGTATATCCACGACACTTGATCCCCATTTGCGAAACTGCGCCGGCCGGCCGTAACGAATGATGCGGAGTGAGCCTTTCCCCCTCACCCCACCCTCTCCCCCTTGGGGAGAGGATATTAATTTTTCTCCCTCTCCCCTTGTGGAAGATGGTTGTAGTGAGGGGTATTCCTCCGGCGGCAATACTTCATTTACATACTCGGTGAGCACGGTAACTTCATGCCCCAAAGCCGCCAAACGCCGCGACTGCTCGGCCGCGACGTGCTCCGAGCCGCCGAATGTATCCGGATACCAGCGTTGACTCACTACAAGAATCTTCATAAGTGAAAAATGTAAAGTGATAAGTGTAAAATGACAGTGAAAAATTCAAAGTGCTTCATATTTTTCTTCGAAGCTTGATCAGACTCGACCCGAGGAGATTTGCAATCTCCGTAACATCATTGAGTAAACTGTTTATTCCCTCTTTCTCCCCTTTCCCGCTATCCCGAAAAAGCGCCAGCCAATATTTTGACTCATTTGCCGACTTGAGCGCTATATTTAAAAAGTTTATAAATCTTTTCGAGAATTACACGCCGGGGCCGCCGATACTCGTAGCACTCCGTAAGAGCTGTTTCGCCATCACCTGCACCGAAAAATCTTTCTTATCGCATCCATCAATACATCGAATGGTCGCCAGGGAAAATTTATACACTTTCTCTTTTAAGAATTGTTTATAGTCACGATTTTCCATAACTTTAAACTTTGCACTGCAATTTTACACTTTTCACTTTACACTTTTCACTTGAGCGCGAGCGATGCTCGCAATCCCCACCGCGATTCCTACCGGCACCCAGAGTTTGGAGGTGTAATATGTGGTGTTGAACAGTTGATAAGTAAAACTCCCCGCCGCGAGGATAAACATGCACGCGAGCATCTCGCTCCGTTTCCGCCAAAGCGCGCGGCCGATACCCGCGAGGATGGAAAGGGAAAATACGGCATACGTGAGAAGCCCCGCCACGCCCTGCTCAAACATGAGCTTCCAAACAATACCATGCGCCTCAAGCGGTTCGCCATAGTCCAGAAGGAATGCTTTCACCCCCCAAAGCGTTGGGATAAACGTCCCGACACCTTGGCCAAAGAGCGGCTCCCGCAGGAAATAGAACCACGCAATACGCGCCATGTCGAGCCGTGTCAGCGTGGAGCTTTGCACGACTTCAGAAAAAAGCGTCAGACTCATGAAAACCGCGAGAAGCACCACCAGAAAACCCACCGTCGCGGCAACAGGAAGAACGCGGCGTAGGGCGGCAAAAATATCCTCTTTGCGCAAGCCCCGCCCTTTCTGCCCCCAGGCAATAAACAGGATAAGCAAAGCGAGCTCGGTGGCAAGCGCAATCCATGCCGTTCGCGCAAAGGTGAGCAGTACGATAAGCGCCTGGAGAAGGGTGCCAGCGAGCACGGGTAGCTTGCCGCTTTTTCGCCACAAAAGAAACCCGACCGGCACTGTCGCCACAAGCGTCTCGGCAAGCAGATTATGATTGGTGCCAAGCGGCGCAAAACCCAAAACGGCAAACGGCATCGCGCGAGGGAATCCTTCAAAATTCACGACAAAAAGCGACACCAGACCCATGAGCGCGGAAAGCATTCCCGTGCCATAAAAAATCCACAAAATTTGCCAGGCGAACTCTTCGCCGTATTTTTTGAGAATGGAAACCGTGGGGACAAAAAAGGCAAAGTAGAAAAAAGCGACCGGCCGCGCGAAGTATTTTACGCTCGCGGTGAAAAAATTGGTCGGGACGTTTTTAAGCGACACGGCGGCCGAGAGGAGAAACGGGAGAAAAAACTGAAGATGGGAAAACTCTTTAAAAATCCCCCTCAATCCCCCTTTTCCAAAGGGGGCAGCAAGGGGTTCTCTCCCTTTGAAAAAGGGAGAGTCAGAGAGGGATTTAATTATGGTCAACAACCACGCGGTAAAAAGCAGGATGCCAAAGATATCAACAAATGGCGCGTTGAGCTGATTCAAGAAGGGAACATCCCGCACGGCCGACACCCCGGAGAGATCGATGACAAACCCGAGAAAAGGGAAAAAGAAAACGAGGATCGCAAGACCAATATCAAGACGCTTCGCTAAAAACAGCACCACCGCGCCCGCGATAACTGCCGAAAAAACCGCGAGCGGCGGCAGAAACGTCGCGGCGGCGGCCGCGGCGAGGGTGAAAATGATAAGCCAAAAAA
>JBBTTG010000035.1:0-29050 GCA_038064355.1 Patescibacteria group bacterium | reverse complement strand
GGCAGAAACGTCGCGGCGGCGGCCGCGGCGAGGGTGAAAATGATAAGCCAAAAAATGGAGCTCTTTTTTTGCTCGGGCATATAGGGATAGTATAGCAGGAAAAATTACAGAAGTCGCACTTCTGGCAGATTCTCTCCCTTTGAAAAAGGGAGTGGCCGAAGGCCGAGGGATTTGAGTTAAAAGTGTTAAGGGTTGGGGAAAATCCCCCTCAATCCCCCTTTTTCAAAGGGGGAAGGCGAGGGGCACTTCGGGAACATTTTAAAAAAAATAGGGCTTTGGCTCGAGGAAGTTTTACCTTCCAAGAACCAAAGCCCGTTGGCTTCGGCGTTGTAGTGCCTTGTGGTGCTACTTAATCTCGCAATTTCCACCGCCGTAGATGGAAACCGCAGTGACCGTGGCGGGCACTTCGAGGCTGGCGTTGCACTTCCATGCCTGAATGGTGCCGTCGATGCGGCCCTTATTCTCCCAGAAGTTGCAACCCCAGAGGTCGCCGGTGTTGTAGTCCATGATGCCGTCACTGTTCGTGTCGACATCGAACTGGACGTACACACTGGCACCCGAGGGTGGGGGTGGGGTGAACACGCACTCGAACGAGTTCATTTTCGTCGCCGAGGCACAGTACATGGTGCCCAGCTGTCCTGGGTCGCGGACCTCGATGAGGCCGGACTTTCCGGTCGGGGCAGTGTACTTGACCCGCACCGTGCCGCTTTCGCAGAGGGGCGGGGTGCCGCATTTGCCGCTGGTACAAATATCGCCGCTTGTGCAAGCGATATTGCAACCCCCGCAGTTGGCCTCGTCCTCCTGCAAGGCGCGACAGTTCGCACCGCACAGGGTCGTACCCGTGGGGCAGACGCAGGTTCCGGCGGTGCAGGACTGACCGTCCGTGCACAGCTGGCCATCGTCCTTAACCCCGTCGCAGTCGTTATCCTTGCCGTCGCACGATTCCGTCGCCGGCAGTTTGGGTTGGGCCGAGCATTCGGTGCCCGATTTGTCGGGCTTGCACACGAATATGCCCGTTGCCACGCACTCGCCAACACCCGCGCCGCAGACTACGCCGACGTTGAACTCATTATCGAGATCATCGTCGCAGTCGTTGTCCTTCCCGTCGCAGGTTTCGGCGGTTGGACCCACGAAACCGTTTTCACACGGCCCCCAGACACCGCCCGCGAGACACGCGTGCGTGCCGGCTTTGCACTGGCCGTGCCCGGCGAGTTCCTGACCGCACGCCTGGGGTTGCCCACCGGGAGTGCACGTGCAGTTCTCGTCGATCACACCGTTGCAGTTGTCGTCGAGACCGTTGCCCTTGCCGTCGCCACAGAACTCCACTGGCGTCGCGCCACAGAGTCCGCAGGCGTTCTTTACGCCGTTGTCTTTCTGCCCGTCGCAGTCGTTATCCTTGCCGTCGCAGGTCTCGGTCGCGGGGAGCGTCGCACCGACGCATTCGCCCCACACACCGCCACTGCAGGTCTGCGTTCCGCGCTCGCACTCCCCCTGCGGGGTAGTACCGTCGAAACCGCAGGAGCGGGACAACGATTTGTCATCGTCGCCTTCGTCCGCCTTGCCGTCGCAGTCATTGTCGAGGCCGTCACAGATCTCCGTCTGTTTGATACAGGTCGGGGGCTCGGGCGTCGGCGTCGGATCGCCCGGAGCCACGCACTTGCCTTCCTGGCAGGTCTCGTCGTCGCCGCACTTCACGCCGCAACCGCCGCAATTGCTGTGGTCGGTTTTGGCGTTGATGCAGGTGTCGCAGAGAATCATGCCCGTTGGGCAAGCGCAGGCGCCGGATTTGCACTGGCGGCCAAGGGTACAGAGGTCGCCCTCGTCCTTGGTGCCGTTGCAGTTGTCGTCGAGGCCGTTGCAGGTTTCGCCGCCGATCGGCTGGCAGGTCGGATCCGGCTCCGCGGGCTCATCGCCCTCGGTGCCTTCACTGTCGTCGCTGCCTTCCGTGTCCTCGTCGGCCGAAGCCGGCGGATTCACGGTGCGTTCCACGCACTGGTTCAAGCTGTCACAGCTGAACCCCTCATCGCAGTCGCTGTTGAGAAGGCATTTGGGCTCGGCTTCCGCCTTGCCCGCATCCTTCTTGTCGTCGCCCTTGTCATTCGCCTTGTCGGCGTCCGACGCGGGGTTGTTGTTGCCGACGATCGTCGTCGGCGCCGTCTCGCCCGCGTCGGCCTTGTCGGCCGATTCGTCGAAAGCACAGCCACCGAAAGCGGCCGCACACAAAATCCTGAACAGTATCTTCTTCATCTTCTTCATCTTCTTCATTTTTTTGCCCTCCTTTTGGGCTTTTTGGGACGTAATGCCCCAGTTTTTGGTTTTGTTGTCAAGCTTGAGAATCGTTTCCGACCCTCAGATGGCGTGACGCTCGGCATAGGAAGTAAGGAGGATATACTTCAAAACCGATCTTCACGCCGTCTAAAAGACGGAGAAAGTGCTTAAAACTACGAAAGAACCCGCGGACAGGGGGTTCTTGTTTGTTCCCCCTGATGTATCTTCATTTATCGTAACGTCGCACTATACCATAAAAGGAAGATTTTGTCAAGGGGTTGGGAGCAGCGTGTAGCGTGTAGGGAATAGCGTGTAGGAAAATACAAGGGAAAAGGCGGTATTTTGGCTTATTTTAGCAAAAAAAGCCCCTCCCTCCGACCGAAGTCGAAGAGAGGGGAAACTCGGTTAGACACTCGGTGTCTAACCGACTCGTTTACGGCAGGATACAGCGGAGCGACTCGTCGTTGGCGCTGAAGGACAGCACCACACAGCCGCTTGCCGACGTTCCGTTGCGCACGAGGGAGTGAGTCCCTTGCTGGGCGGCGTTGTCCACCATCCAGTAGCTATCCCCCACGCGCCGCGCATTGTACTGCACGTAGTAGCCCGGAGGGATCTCCATGTTGCAGGTGAGCGAGGAGACGTTCTGCTTGATGCAGATCATGTCCCAGCCCAAGCAGACCACGCGGCCTTGAGCGTCGATCGAAGTGCCGAAGCACCCAGTGAGCTCAAAATCAGAGTTGATCGCAGTCGGCGGAGTCCAGGTGAACACCGCGGGACACGTCAGCCCTTCGTCCACCTGCCCGTTGCAGTTGTCATCCAGACCATTGCAGATTTCGGCCGCGGGATTGACGGCATTTTGACATGCCCCCCACGCACCGTTGTTGCAGACCTGGATGCCCGCCACACAGATACCGACTCCGGCTTGCGGAGGACCACACGCGAGTTGCGCTCCATCGTTGCAGGCGCACGTCTCGTCGGTTTGCCCGTCGCAGTCGTTGTCCACTCCGTCGCAGGCGTTCGGCGTACCGTCGGCCGGCACAGCTCCGCAATACCCGCAGGCGTTTTTGACGCCTTCGTCGATTTGCCCGTCGCAGTCGTTATCCAAAGTGTCGCAGACCTCGGTGCCGCCGCCGTAAGCCGAACCACCCGGATTCGTACTGCACCGCGTGGACGACGTTGTGGCGCACTCGATGACACCCGTGCTACAGACGCCCTCGCCTTCGCAAGGAGCACCCACGTAATACGGGGCTTCGTCTATCAGCCCGTCGCAGTCGTTGTCCACGCCGTCGCAGGATTCGCCCGCCCCCGGCCGGATACTGGTGTTGGCGTCATTGCAGTCGCCCGCGCAGACACGCACACCATCACCGTCGGAGTCGAGTTCATTGAGCGGAGTCGCCCCGTCGCAGTTGTCATCAAGCCCGTTGCAGAGCTCGGCGACAAGCGGCGCGGTACTTCCCACACAGACGGCATCCCAGGAACCGTTGATACAGGTTTGCGTTCCCTGCTTGCAGATTCCCGTGTTCGTGCCGCACACGCGAGTGTTGCCGCTGACACAGCCGCCGCACGTTTCGTCCACCACCCCGTCGCAGTCGTTGTCGACGCCGTCGCAGGCGCCAAGCGGACCATCCGCCGAACCGGCATAAGCCGATCCACCGGGACCCGTAGAGCAGCGCATTGCCACGAGACTCGCGCATTCAATGATGCCGGGCGTCACGGCACAGGCACCAACACCATTACAGGGAGCGCCGACGAAATAATTCTCATCGGGTTGTCCACTGCAGTTGTTGTCCACGCCGTCGCAGAGCTCGGTAGCACCCGGACGAATCGCGTCGTTCGCGTTGTTGCAGTCGGTGGGTACGCCACAAGGACGCACACCATCACCGTCGGCATCGGACTCGTTCGCGGGAACATTCCCGTCGCAGTTGTCATCAAGCCCGTTGCAGAGCTCGATGGTCAAAGGTGGAGCGCTGTTCACGCACGTCGCATCCCATAATCCGCCGATACAGGTTTGAGTCCCCTGCTTGCAGATGCCGGTGTTTGAACCGCACGCGAGCACAACGCCGCTGACACAGCCGCCGCAGTTTTCGTCAACGGTGCCGTCGCAGTCGTTGTCCAGGCCGTCGCAGGAGCCGGGCGGACCATCAAAACCTCCTACCACCACGCCCACGCAGATGCCGTCCCACTGACCCGCCGCGCCGCACGCTTCAACGCCGGGTTTACAAACCCCGAGCGTCAAACCGCACGCGCGGTGATCTCCGGTGGCACACACTCCGCCCTCGTTGACCGCGCCGTCGCAATCCTCGTCTTTGGCGGGAGTCATGTCAAACACCTCGGTCGCGGGATTCGTCACCCCGAAACATGTGGCGCTCCACATACCCGCATCGCAGACTTGGATTCCGGCGATACAGATGCCGACACCCGCTTGAACGGAACCGCATGGCTGGGTTTTCCCATCCTCACAGACGCAACCCTCATCAACAAGACCGTCGCAGTCGTTGTCAATCGTGTCGCAGGCATTGGGCGGCCCGTCCACCGGTACCACACCACAATACCCGCAGGCGTTTTTGACGCCATTGTCCACGACGGCGTCGCAGTCGTTATCCAAAGTGTCGCAGACTTCAGCGGACGAAGCGTCATCCGAGCCCTTGGGATCCGTGGAACAACGGGTGGTCACGATGCTCGCGCATTCGATCTCACCCGTGCTACAGATGCCCTTGCCCTGACAAAACGCGCCGACGAAATAATCCTCGTCAGCCACGCCGTCGCAGTCGTTGTCCAGGGTGTCGCAAATTTCGGCAGTTGACTTATTGTTTGACGCACCCGCTTCGGTGGAACAGCGCGTCTGGGTCGTGCCCATGACGCACTCAACCACACCGGCGCCGCAAATCCCTGGCATCGTGCAGGAATCGCCGATCTTGTAGCCATCGTCGATCTTGCCGTTACAGTCGTTGTCCACGCCATCGCAGATTTCGCTCTCCGGTTCAGTATTGTCGACACAAGCGCCCCATGTACCGCTCGGCTGACATTCCTGCGTGCCATAATGACACGCGCCCTTGTTGGACGAACCGCAGAGTTTCTGATTGGCGAGGGTGGCGCCTTGTTCGTGGACGCAAAGACAATCCTCGTTGACCGCGCCGTCGCAGTCGTTGTCGAGTTCATCGTCACAGCGCTCAAGATTGCCGACATAAGCCGACCCGCCGAGCATCGTGGAGCAAACGATCTGCGTGAACGAATTCGAGGCGCACTCATACGTCCCGATTCCGCAAACGCCTTGACCGATGCACGGATCGCCCGCCGCGTGGATACCGTCAATCTCCTCGTCCACCGCGCCGTCGCAGTCGTTGTCCGCGCCGTCGCAGATTTCAAGAGTGCCGACATAAGCCGACCCGCCGGGCATCGTGGAACATTTCAGGCCGCTTGGCCCGTCGCACTCCAAAACACCGTCCGGACACACGCCTTTGCCTTCACACGAGTCGCCCGCCGACTGACCGCCGACGATATTCTCATCGGTGTCGCCGTCGCAGTCGTTGTCGACGGCGTCGCAGACTTCCGTCGCAGGTGTCACTTCGCCCGCGCACTCGCCCCACTTGCCGTTCGCGCAGACACGCGTACCGGGCGAACACAGCCCCTTGGCAATACCGCAAGTTTCCTTGCCGCCGTCGAGGCAGATGTCCGACCCTTTTTTGCACACGAGATCGACGCAGACGTAGCCTTCGCCCTGCTCGAGACAATCGCGATCCTCGCGACACTCCGGCAGACAGAAACTGCCGGCGTAATACTCGCGGCAAACTTCGCCGCCCGCGCAATCGGAATTGCGCATGCAGGGTTTGGGATCCTGTTCGGGCGCGGAGATCAAATCGCCTCCGCCCTTATCCCCTTTGCTACCGCCATCCGCGGCAATCGCGACAACGGCCTCATTCCCTCCCGCCCCATCGCCGGCATCTTCTACCGCCGGCGTACCGCACGATGCGAACAGGACCGCCAAAACCGGCCACACCAAAAACAATCGGGTTGATTTCTTCTCCATGACGCGCACCCTCCTTTGGATGCTTTTGGAATCACGGGATTCCTTTGTTTCTCGTAGAATGAACGCTTTATCCGCCTTTTACGGATTCAGTCACCCCAACCTTCGCATAATCTGGCGGAAATGTCAAGTTCCACCAGACGGGCTAGTGTGTTTTTTTTATAAAAAACGCCCCGAATCCGGAAAACCGGACCGGGGCTTAAAAAACAAAGAACGTACCCTACTTACCTATATTCATTCCGGTATCCACGAAATAGTGGCTTCCGTCCGCCCTGCGGTGCATCTCATACACCCCACCCTGTCTGGATTTTTCGACAAGGACGAGCGTCTTTCCTCCCCCCTTCTTCCGGATGATATAGATTCCGCCCGCCTTCGGATTAAATGGGTTGATAACAGCGGGCCGGTGTATCTCTACCAGGGGCGGATTTGGAACTGTTGGCGTCGTGTGAATCGCCAATGGTTTCTTTGGTTTCTTTGGCGTAGACGTTTCTTTCCGAGGGAGCAGTGTAGGCGACTCCTTTTTGGCGACGGACGGTACGGTCTTTGCCGGCGGCGATTTTACCGCGACCTTTGCCGCTGGCGATGGTGTCAAAGCCGTCTTTGCCGCTGGTGCCGTCGGAGCTTTAGCGACAACCTTTGCAGGATCTGGCTTAGGAGTTGCCGCGGGCACCGCACCCTTTGTTATCCCACTCATTTTTACCGGCGCGGATTTTGCAATCGCCGCCGTGTCCGCATGCGCGTCTTTGGTGAAACCCTTTGTCGGCGGCGCCTTGACACTCGGAGGAGGATCGATTTTCTTCTCCACAGACTCCGGTGGAGCATTGGGATTGAACCGACATACATTCTGTAGATTCACCCATCCGAACCGATCACCGCCGGGAATCTGAATTTGCGCCCATCTTTCCCCTATTTTCACAACGCGAGCGGGTAATGTCAGCTTCAACATGCCGACCATTGTGGTGCTTGTGAGCACAAGGTTCGTAGAGGAATATATACCCTCCTCTTTCTTGTATTTTGAAACCGCCTCTTCCCCCACCTTCAGGGGATGGTTGCAATCGGCCGCCACGTTTCGCGGCAGTGTGTCGCGACTGGCTGGCTGGGCAAATGCCGAGCTGGCGCCGCCCGCGAGCATGAGCATTACGACGAGAAAACTAAACAACGCTTTCATCGAAACCTCCTTGTGGTTTTTGGTGTTTCCACTCGTGTCGTGTTGTGCTATACGGACAGAACAGCGAACGCTTCAATGTAGCATGGAAAATGACCCCAGTCAATAGACGTATCCCGACTGTCATCCCGACTGTGCGACAGAGTATGTTCCCAATAATCCCGGAGGTCCCAGAAGTGGCACTTCTGGGATTATAAAAAATACCCCCACCTGCTCAAGCGTTATTGAAACGCTGTATTGCAGATGGGGTTGAGGTAGAAACCTCGTTGTCAAAAGAACTGTCAGTCGGACGGAACGTCGCAGATGCCGTTTCCGACGCACTCGGTGACTTCAGGCTCGCAGGTGAGCTTCAAGAACTGCCCATCCTTGCGAATGTAAACCTGCGCATCTTTGCGAGTGACGGGGGTGGGGTCGTCGCAAGACAGGTATCCGCACCAGAAGGTACCGTCGCTGAACTTCGCATTCACGCGATGGCGACCATCCAGCACGACTCGCGTCGAGCGAAAAACTGCCGTGCCCACGGCCTCTTCTTCCCAGTCGATTCCGCCTTCGCTGACTTCAGTGAAGTCGGAGCGGACATTCAGGATAGTGAGACCGGATGGAGCGAAAACAATGATGTCCACCTCCATACCCTTGCCTTCCGTGGTCGCGCCCAGCGAATCGCTGGGAACGTCGCCGCCGTCGGTGGTGGTGTCGTTGTCGCCGGTGTCGTCCGAGGTGTTGCCACCGTCGGAAACGTCGCCGCCGGAGACTGCGAGGAGGATGGTGACACCTCCGTCAGTGCCACCGTCTTCCTCACCCGTTTCGTTGAACGCACACGCGCTCAGGGTGAGGAGGAGGGACAAGGGGAACAGAAACTTCTTCATAACAACCGTCTCCTCATGTCTTGCGGGAGCCGTGCTTTCGGAAAAATTACCGATTGAGCACGACCCCCGCCACCCATTAAAAGGTGAGGTTGAATCCAAGAGCGCTGACGAGGCCCGGTCGGCTATCCATCGCGCCGTTCTCCTTCACCAAATCAGCCGAGGGGCCGATCCGCAGGAAGAGGGCGCCGGACTCGTTGACGTGGGCTTCAGCCGTGAGGCCTCCACCAACGGTCACGTAGTCCAGCGCACCCCCGGTGCCGACCTCCGCCAGTGCCATGAACGCGAACCCGAGGTCTAGCCATTCATTGGCCGCCCACTGGGGACCGAGGTGCAAGCCGAGGCCGAGACCTTGATTGGGTCCAAGACCCAGGTGGACACCATACTCGAATTGAGCAGAACCCTTCCCGACCGGGGTTTCGCCGCCGACTTCGCCGCCGACTCCGAAACCGAAACGGGTGAGAGTCATCGCGGCGCCGAGTTTGAAGTGCCCCTCGCGAGCCGCGAACTGCCCGTTGACGTAGTCCTTCGTGTCGGACTCCGTCATGAGGAGTTCGTACTCCTTCTCGGTCTCCTTGCAGGTCTGGGCGCCGGTGGCCTTGTCCACCGCCCACTTGGAGCAAACCCCCTTTGCCTGCACGAGTTTGACCTCGTCGCCGAAGATGGCGTACTCCACCGGAAAACCCTTTTCCTTGAAGGCCTCGTAGTCCTCCTTGAGGTCGTCCACCTGCTTGGCGAGCGCGATGTGCTCGCCGATGATGTCGATCGCCATCGGCTTGCACTCCCAGGTGGGTTTGCCACTGGTGCCAGGCGTGCCGGGCTCGCAGGTGAAACCCTCGAGAACCTGGTGCGTCGACTTGCCGTCGGGCGATCCCACCAACTTCGGGGTATACGCGGGCTGTGCCGAAGCGGAAGCCGCTTTCGCGACCTTCGCCTTCCTGTGCACGTGGTAGTATTTGCACTCCACCTTGCCGACGATCTTGTTCTCCGAGTCAAACTCGGCGGCGCAGAAGTTGCCGTTCGTGAGGAGCATTACACAGCTATTGATGGCATTGATGGCCATGTGCGGCGTGACCTTGGAGTCCCGCGTCCAGCGGACGGTGTTGCCCGCCTTCCCCGGCGTGAGCGCCACGCACGGCGTGATGCTGTTTGCCCCGGGGGGCGGGTTGAAGGTTACCCCGAACGCAGTCGGGGCGACTGCCATGGCGAGCGCGAACGCCGCCATGGGCGGAAAGAGTTTCAAAGCTGTCTTTTTCATCTCGTGGCCCCTCCTAGGAGCCTTTCGTTGTTTTGGGAACTTTAAAAAAGTCCCCTATTGTTTTTTTGTCAATTTGCGCATGCCTTGAGAAGAAAATCCCCTCTTAGCACGTCGCGCCACCATATCATATTTCGGGAAAATTGTCAAGGGCTTTGGGGTTTGGCAGTGAGTATGGAGTAGCGGGTAGCGGGTAGAAAAATACAAGTGGGAATGCTGTATTTCGGCTTAAATACAGTAAAAAGAGCCTTTTTCCCTTCTCAATACCCGCTCCTCCCTGCACGCTACTACCCGCCTAAAACACTTATCCACTTGACAGGGATTTACGAAAACGGTAGACTCTCTTTTGTTCGTTTGAAGTTTCGCTCTTTTATCAAACCCAAGTGCGCGAACTTCTGCGCTCAAACGCGGTCCGGATACCTTCCTATGGAGACACTTTTGCCTCCGCTTCCGGACTGGCTTTGAACGCAGAAAGTTTTCTTGAGTTGGCGCGCGGCGGGGTCTGTCTAACGCAGGTCGCCCTTGACAGATGGCGACCCCCTTGCGGAAAACCCTCCTTGGGCAAAACGTGAATAGGAATTTCCGCAGGCCAACCGTTCGGAAGTCACCTCGACCTTTTACCTACCCATGGGTTGGGAACCCGCTTCCGGAATGTCTGTCACTGTGGCGCTATGTGGTATGTGGAAACCACCTCTGGCGCCCTTTTTTTGTTTCTTCTTTTTATTTTTTGTTTTTATTTTTTGTCCAGAATACCCCATGGCTTGCCATGGGGATGAATGGAAACAAAAAATCAATTACCGCATACCGCACTGCTTGCGGTGCGGTAATTGATTTCTCCCCGATAAAAAAATCCCCAATCCGCGAAGTGCAGACTGGGGGTTGCTTCGACTTTGAGTCGAGGCGAAATCTATTTGCCGAATGTGGAGATCGGCGTGATTGTGATGTCTGACCGTTGCACGAAGTATTCCGTGCCGTCCGGAGCAGTCCGACGCTCGAACACTCCCTGGAAAAGGGGTGTCTTGGCGAGAGAAAGTGTCTCCACACCACCACTCACCTTCGCGACGTACTGCCCATATTGCTCGGGTTTGAACGCCGAGGATGCGGGCGCGGCGGAGGCGACAACTTTCGGCGATGTGGCGGCCTTCTTCGGAGCCAATGTCTTGGCCTCGACTTGAGCGGGCTTGCTTACCAACGCGTCGAGCCGGTCGCCGAGCTCGGCGACCTTGCCGACGAGCTCATTGTAGTTGGCGATGATGTCGACGAAAGTCTGCGTGCACTTCCCATTCGCATCGCACTCGACAGCACCGAGCACCTGGTGGAAGCCGCCTTTGCCATCGGAAACCACTTTGGGCGCGTTTCCGCTTCCCATGGTTTCCATCGCCTTCACGCTTTGCCATGTGGGCGAAACGAGTGCTTGCACCGCACTCTGCGTGGTGGCAGAAGCGGGAATGCCGTGTGTGGCAACAACGGGCGCCGCAGAGTTGGGGGCGGATGTGTTTGCCGTAGGCATCGTATTCTGCACGACAGGCGACGTATCCTTACCCCATATGCCCACCGCCACGAAGTACGCAAAGCATACGGCGAAAAACCCGATGAATGCCTTGCCCCAACGGGCGTCCCTTCCGTCTTCTCCCGCGCCCTGATCCGGATACTTAGAAAAGAAATCTTTGTCAGCTTTGTCGGAAGGAGGTGGATCTGGCGTTTCATCGGAAACATCCACCGATAGCGGATCATGCGACCCCTCGTCTGGAACCTCCGCCGCGCCCTCGTCGAGCTTGGCCGCGGACGGGTCTCCCTGCGGAGATTGCTCCGCCGCCGGAACGACTTCGATGGTCGCTTCCTGCCGCAGATTGTCACGGACGACCTCGATCTCGATGGCGTACTGGCCGGCGGCGTAGGGCAGGAAATCGGTTTCCCCCTTCCAGAGCCCGCCGGCGGTGAGCAGGCAGGTAACCTCTTTCTTTTTTTCCGCACCATCGGGCCCGGTGATCTTCACCAGCACCTTCGGCGCGGAGACCGGCCCCGTCACCTGAAAGGTGACGGGGACCGGTTTGCCGGCCTCTCCGGTCGGCGGAAATTCCGCGAGCAATGCGTTGGTCATCTCTTTGCCCTCCTTATGGGCTTACCCTCGGGAAAAATCCCTTGGATGCTGAAAAATTGGAAACGTGCAAAACTGTTGAAGTTATAACAAAAAACCGCCCTTGTGTCAAGGACGGTCGACAGATTGTCGATAGAGGTAGGAAAAATTGAGATTGTATAGGACTTACGCGTTTGACCAAGGTCGAGGCAAAAGGCGAGGATGTTGCGAGGCGTAGTAGAGCTACGGCGAGCAAGAGCAGAGCCTTTTAACGAAGAGATTGGTCAAACCCCTGTGGCTTCCGCCATGGTAAGTTCCACAATTACAGGACTCCCGGGCGGAAGCGCGTAAGTCCTATTGTAGAAAAACCTTTTACCGTCATCCCCGCGAAAGCGGGGATCCGGGTTTGAAGTGGTTTCTGGATTCCCGCTGGAGTTTACCCCGCACTGATGCGGGGCGGGAATGACAGAAGGGAGTGATTTTTAAAAGTTTTTCTACCGTCTCAAATTATATCAAATTCCCGTGATGCTTTTTATTACGGTGGTCCGTATAAACCCAGATATGAGCCACCACAAAGCCCAAAACAAGCCCTGCCGCGATATTCACAGGAAGGAAGGGTTTGACCGGAAAACGAGAAACGATAGGCGCGTCCACAAGCCGGATTCCGATATCGCGCCCAAGATAATCCGAGCCCTCGCGGCTCAAGATAAAGACGATGGCGCCGGCAATCTGTGCCGCTTGATCTTTGTTTTCATGATAAGCCTTGAGTTCGAGCAATCCTGTCCCCCGCACCATACCGGCATCCACGGATGTTGCCCACTGCTTGCGGCGGCGCACCTCGTCGGCTTTGAAATAGGTTTCGTCTATTTGATAGCCGCTCTTTAACACCTTTTCAAAAAACGAACTCGTGCTCACGATTTGAGCCAGGTTATCGCCTATAAGCTCCACCGAGCGGAGGGCGGTATAGGGGTCAAGCGTAAAAGCCGCGCGTTGCGTGATGAGGAGACGCGCCGTGGCGCTGTACTTCAAAGGAAAAAGAAACGTCAGTCCGCCGCATAAAAGGCCGACAAGGATCGTGATAGCGACAACGGTCTTCGTACGACCCGTGTAAATGGTTGAATAGGATTCCATATTATTTTAAAGGAATTCTTGAAAGGGATTAGGGATTAAATTCATCACCCTTTATTATACATTATACATTCTCCATTTTCAATTTTTCTCCCCAAGCGTAACACTCACCGTCTCTTCCTTTCCTCCTCGCAAATACTTCACGGCTACTTTGGTGCCGGGAGAGAAACGAACGAGCACTTCGGCAAGGGTCTGATTCTGATTGAGCTCAAGATTCTCCACGGCGGTGATCACATCGCCCTCCTTTAAACCCGAGACAGAAGCAGGACTCCCGCGCTCCACCGCCAAAGCGTCTTTTGCGGCGGCAACGAGCGCTCCCAAGAGCGGCGCTTGGGAAAAAATCTGCGACGACCGATCCAGCGAAGACACGCCAAAATAGGGACGGCGGACTTTGCCTTCTTTTAATATCGTCTTGAGAGCGGATTCGATATATTCAGCCGGGAGCATTTTTCCGTCTCCAAGAGCCATACCCGCAAGCTCACCCCTCGAATCAAAAAGGGGCATCCCGGGGGAGCTTTCCGTCACCCGCGCGAACGCGGTGAGTATTTCCGATCTCAAAGCCGTATCCGGCGCCTCAATAAAACGCGGGAGCAGGACGCGGGTATCAAAAACACTTCCTTCTTTCCCGTATCCAACCAGCCGCTCTCCTTCTTTGAGGCGATCACGCGAAGCAAAAGGATTCAAAGGAAAACCCGAAGCGCGAACCTTGAGGAATACCACACCGGTAAACGGATCGGGAATAAGTTTTTCCGCCGGATACCAACGGCGATTCCAAACGACTCCATCACTCAAAACGACGCCTTGAGGCGAGATAATCCAGCCGTCGGAAGTGAGCGGGATGCCCTCGGAGCGAAAGAGTGAAGCGCTCACGGTATCCGCCTTCCCCGGATTTTTATAGATACCAACGACACTCGCGGCCACGCGCGCGAAATTCTGATCTTGACTCTCGTCCGTAACAATCTTTACCACTTCGGTTATCGGGGAGGGCGTGGGATTCGCTTGAACGCCGCCGGTTGCGGACTTTGATATCAAAAATCCCGCGGCGCCGCCGGCCATTCCCCCGCCCAAAATTCCGACGGCAAGAGAAACAAAAATCCACCAGTTGGCAGACGAAGGGGGCGCGACTTCTGGACGAAGCTTTTCCATGACCGACCCGAGAGTATCTTTTTCTTTCATAGGATTTCTAAAACCTCTAAAACCCTAAAACCATCGTGCGGACCCGAAAAGAGCCGCGAGAAGCAAGCCCGACAATACAAGGTGGCGCACAACAACTCCGCGGGTGAGGAATCCTAAATGGTGCGCCCGAGAGAGACTGATGAAAGTATACCACAGGACGCCGAGCGCCGCACCGGAAATCAGGTAGTGCGCGGGAAGCGTGGAAAACGCGAAAAAAAATTCCGCGAGGATAAGTGTGATAACCGCCACAAAATACTTGCCCGATGACCATGGGATGCGGGCGATCCAAAACGCCTGCCAGGTAAGCAAGCCGTACACGAGAACAACAAACTCCAACATCATCCACCGGGGAACCTGTAAAAAGACTTCCATCCCCAGAAAAGCACTCCCGGCCAAAAATGCCGAAATGCTGTTCAGATACCCCGAGATGTTTTCAAGCGAGTAGGCTTCATACCACTCATGTTCCCAGATGTAGGTATAGATGCTTTCAAAAAACAGTCCGATGAGAATGGCGCCCGCCACCGCCAGCGCATGGCGCGCAAAGGCCTCTTCAATCAAGAAGACCGTGGCAAAAGCGCAAAGATAGAATACCGCGGGACCGATACAAAAATTCCAGCGCGAGGAGGGGGTCTTGAGTCCGCGGCCGAGGATGAAAAAAATAGCGGCCAGGAGGATTATAAGCAGAACGGGCAAAATCCACAAAACCCAGGCCGGCCGACGAAAAACCGCCTCAAAAGCAAGGAACGTGAGCACCGGCAGGAGGAAAGTCAACACGCGGCGAGGGGCGTGCATAGGGGCAAGCGGAAGCTAGGAGACTTCTTTCGCGGACCACTCTTTATGCAAAAAACTTTTGACTAAAATTTCCACGGTGGTGGCCAGCGGCACGGCAAAGAGGGCGCCCACTATTCCCCCGAGTTTAAAGCCGATGAGCAGGGCGATGATGCTGGCGATGGGATTCAGCCCAACAAAACGTTGCATCACTTTTGGCACGAGCACATTATTTTCAAACTGTTGAATGAGGATATAGAGGATGACCACGAGAAAGGCTTTGAAAGGCGACTCGGCCAAGGCGAAAAACACCGCGAAGGTTCCCCCGAGAAACGGTCCGGCGTATGGCACAAGCTCCGTGATGCCCGCGAGAATTCCCAAAACCAAGGCGTAGTCGACACCCAAAATCGTAAGCCCGAGATAGGCCAAAAGCCCCACCACGCCGCAGAGCACCATCTGGCCGCGGGTCCAGAGCCCGATTTTCTCCTGCATCTGATGAAACAAATTCTCAACAAACGGCACATGCCGTTCAGGGATGATGGTGTAGAACATACTGCGCACGCTGTCGCGCTGAACCACGAGATAAAAAGTAATCACGAGCACGGCGATAAGGGAAAAGAGGCCGCCAAAAACGCTCGTCACCGTAGAGAAAACGCCGCGGATGGCCGTCGTGAGCGCGCCTTCGAGACTCGCAAGCCCCCTCTCGACGCTCTGCGGAAGATCGGAAGAAGCATCCCCATAGGTACGCAGGGTGGCAAGCGAAGAGATAGACTTCTCCCACAAGTAAGAAAAATTTGTCGCAAGCTCTTTGATCTGTCCCAACAGCGGCGGCACGAGCAAACTGATCACGAGGCCGATGAGAGTAAAGAGGATGATGTAGACGATAATCGCGCCGACCGCCCGCGGAACTTTTTTGCGCTCAAGCCAATCCACGGCCGGGTTGATGACCGCCGCGAGGAAAAGCGCCACAATCATCGTGGCGATGATATCGCGGAGGAGATACACGAGCCACAGCCCAAAGAAAATAGCTACGATCTTGAGGATCGTCCAAACGGATATTTTCATTTCCATTGTCGCCGCTTGGTCTTTTTGCATACATGCACTTATTATTTCTCCTCCCTCAACCCTTCTCACTACTCACTACAATAGGACTTACGCGTTTGACCAAGGTCGAGGCAAAAGGCGAGGATGTTGCGAGGCGTAGTAGAGCTACGGCGAGCAAGAGCAGAGCCTTTTAACGAAGAGATTGGTCAAACCCCTGTGGCTTCCGCCATGGGAAGTTCCACAATTACAGGACTCCCGGGCGGAAGCGCGTAAGTCCTATACAAACTACTCCCTCATGTGTTAAATATGATAGCATACGTGATATGCTTTCCGCAACGCGTACGCTGTCCGCCAAAGACGGGCTCGCCACCAACCCCCGCGCCAGATTCGATTATGACATCATTGAAACCCTGGAGGTGGGTGTCGTCCTGCTTGGCCATGAGGTCAAATCCGCCCGGTCGGGGCACCTTTCGCTCAAGGGCTCCTATGCCGCCATCCGCGGCGGGGAATGCTGGATACTTGGAATGCACATCTCCCCATACTCCAAGGCGGGACCGCTTCCCGGCTATGACCCCACCCGCTCGCGAAAGCTTCTCCTCTCGAAAAGCGAGCTCAAAAGGGTCATCGGCCAGCTCACCGCCCTACGCTTGACATTGGTACCCTTACGCGTGTATAGTAAAGGACGCCATTTGAAAATAGAACTGGGCCTCGCGAGGGGTAAAAAGAAGCACGAAAAACGCGAAACGATCAAAAAACGCGAACAGGAACGTGAAATGCGACAAGCCCTGAAACGTTCATGAGGGGATGACGGGTCTCGATAGGAAACATATTCATAATCAGGCCAGCCGAGCTGCGAGTGTCTCGCAAAACCACCCGCACACTTCAAATAAGTGCCAACTTATTCCGCGTACCAACGTACGCAATGGCTCACGCTTAACCGCTTGAGTCCGTCGTCTTCCGACTCCTCTAGGAAGGGTGCGACGCCATATTGAGGATAGACGGTGCCACGCGTTTTCCGATCACCGTTGAATCCTTCTATGAAAACTCAACCCGAGACGCTTGCTTTTTTCGCCGATTCGGGTTTAAATAGAAGAAGAAAGCTACGCCGGTAGAATGATATGGATCTCCGTTTTCTAGACGTGGGTTCAACTCCCACCATCTCCATTCTTCGCCCCACTCTTCATCAAGTGGAGCTTCGAACGACAGGCCACTCTGTTACTCATGTAGGACTTACGCGTTTGACCAAGGTCGAGGCAAAAGGCGAGGATGTTGCGAGGCGTAGTAGAGCTACGGCGAGCAAGAGCAGAGCCTTTTAACGAAGAGATTGGTCAAACCCCTGTGGCTTCCGCCATGGGAAGTTCCACAATTACAGGACTCCCGGGCGGAAGCGCGTAAGTCCTATCATGTAAAAATCAAGCGACTCATCTCCTAAAACCATGCGCATATCGAGAAAAAAACGTCCGGAACCGCAAGGCCTCGTCTTCAAATATAACGCGGGCATCCAAGCGCCCGAGATTCGCGTTATCGGCGCAGCGGGTGAGCACATTGGTGTTTTTACGCGGGAGAAAGCCTTCCAGATGGCCGCGGAAGCGGGTCTTGATCTGATTGAGATCAATCCGACGGCTGTTCCTCCGATCGCCAAGCTCTCCGATTTCGGTCAATTCAAATACCAACAGGAAAAAGAAATGCGCAAGCAAAAAGCGCACCAAAAAACCATTGACATCAAGGGTATCCGCCTCTCCCTGCGCATCGGCGATCATGATATCGATGTGCGCCGCGGACAGTCGAAAAAATTCTTGGACAACGGCGATAAGGTACGCGTGGAAATCATCCTGCGCGGCAGAGAAAAGGGACACGTTGACCTTGCGCGAACCATTATTGAAAACTTCGTTAAATCACTTGAGGATGTGCGCGTGGAACAGGGCTTCCAGCGCCAGGGCGGCGTCCTCTCGATGATCGTGGCGAAAAAATAAACTTTTACACTTATGAAACTCAAAACCCACAAACTGGTGTCAAAACGTTTCTGGTTCACCAAGAGCGGCAAGGCCATGAAGCGTAAAGCAGGTCAGGACCACTTCAACTCCCGTGAGTCGGGAAACACCACGCGCACCAAACGCATCGACACGGCAACCACCGTCACCAATGCAAAAACTCTAAGAAAGGCAATACCGTATAACTCCTAGAGGCTTATGGCTCGAGTCAAACGAGGCACCCACCGCATCAAACGCCGCCGAAATATTCTCGCGCGGACCAAGGGCTTCATGTGGGGCCGAAAATCAAAAATCACACTTGCAAAAACCGCGGCCACCAAAGCCGGGGCGTATGCGTATCGCGATCGCCGAACCAAAAAACGAAACTTCCGCGCCCTCTGGCAAATCCGCATCAATGCCGCCGCGCGCGCGGAAGGCCTTTCGTATTCCAAACTGATGGGGGCGCTCAAAAAAAAGAATGTAACCCTCGACCGCAAAATCCTCTCGGAACTTGCGGTCAAACATCCGGCCGTGTTTGCCAAAATCGTCTCCATGGTAAAATAAGTGTCCCGGCCCAGGCATGGGCGCCTTTGGGTCGTTGGTGTAGCCCGGTTTAACACGCCTCCCTGTCACGGAGGAGACCAGGGGTTCAAATCCCCTACGACCCGCCAGAAAATAAAAAATAGCTATTTATTCGCTGTAAAACAGTGATAACTTCCTCCTGCGATGCCTTGCATGCTCGTATAAATAAATATCTCCTCCTATGAATAAACGCGAAGAAGAAGAAAGGCGAATGGCTTTGAGAAGAATAGCGGTAAGGCAAGCGATACAAAAACTTCTCAAGAAAAAAGTGAAGAAGGGCAACCCCGCTGCGAATTTCAAATAGGTCGCTTCCCTCACCCCCCCCCCGATCAAAGTCGGGGGTTTTGATTGAAAAAAATAAGAGATTCTGATACCATCCACGAGATTATGATACAAAGCATTTTTCGCGCCATGGCACGGCACAAATTCGCTTCGTTTCTCATTCTCGTTCTCCTTGCGGGCGGCGGCGTGGGCGTTGCGCTTGGATGGCTCATCTCCAAAGCCGTCTCACAGCTCGCGAATATCGCGACTGCCGTATCTCCTTCCGCGGTACTGCTCGCCTTCGGAGTCTCGGCCGCCATTGGCATTATCTTCGGTTACTACCCAGCTCGCCGCGCGGCGGGACTCAACCCCATAGAAGCACTAAGACATGAATAAAAACATCCAACGGGGATAAAATAAAAACGGGTCGCACCACTCATGGATGCGAACCCGAATATGCAGTCGACTCTTTGGCTTATTGGAGCCTGGAGCGGCGATACCGACGATCACCAATCTCTTCCGCGGTGATTGCGATGACGGAAAAGAAAAAGAACGACACGGCAATCTGCCACCAAGCGAGCTTCATGAGCTCGGTCTGGCGCAAGGGATCCAGAGCAAGCCCGCACACATAGAGAACCCCCGCGACGGCCAACACCAATGAAATCGCCCCCGCAATCTCCCCCACGAAAACAAAAACACTCGTGATTCTCATCGAATTTCTCCTCCTTTGGGTTTAGGTTCCCACCAATACTACCTCAAAAATACATTCTTGTCAAGCGGAGATTTGACAAGCGCGTATTTTTCAGCTATCTTAAAGATAGTTTCCATCGTACCTTTTCCCCTGTAAGCGGCGTCAATCCCGCTTACACAACCACGGAGGATATTCCGAATGATTCCCTGTTCCCACCCAAACTGCGGTCTTCTGGTAGACCAAGATGGAGTGTGCCCCAAGGGACACCCCTCTCTCGATGCAAACCCGCGCGAGGGACATGATCAGCCGCCCCGGAAACGGCACCGTGAAGCCGTCGTCGGCGTACGGTGCACCATCTGCGGCGCACACAACGACGAGTGCGGCACCTGCAACAACATGCACACCGCCCACGAACAGCTCCGCCCGGCGGCGTAACCCTCTCCCGTCGTCAAGACGTCAAAACCCGAGACCATTGGCCCCGGGTTTATTTTTTTTGAATATTGCCTGAGCGAAGGCGAAGACCCGCATTGTCCTACACGCTACTCCACCACCCTCACCCCCACCAAACTTTGGTAATGCGACTCGCCCATATTTTCCCCGGACACAAAGACGATTTTATCTCCGCGTTTCAGTCCGAGCATTTTTTTGGCATGGGCTATGAGCGCGGCGATCGCCGCCTCGGGTTTTTTGGAAGAAGACACGAGCACCGGCTGAACGCCCCAGGAAAGATTAAGCTGACGCACCACCCTCGCATCCGGAGAGCCGGCAAGAATAGGAATCTCCACATGCGCACGGGAAAGCAAACGCACGCTTTGTCCGGTCATTGATCCGACAACGATGGTCTTGGCGCCCACCAGCCGTGCCAGCATGGCGGCGCTCGCGGCAAGCGCTTCTTCCGCCCCGCCGGAACCAAGCCATATCTGCTTCCCTTGATCTACATCATCAAACTTTGATGCCTCCGCCTCCTCAATAATACGCGACATCGTGGCAACGGTCTGTGCCGGATAACTGCCCATGGCAGATTCTCCGGAGAGCATGGTGGCGTCGGTGTGATCAATAACGGCGTTGGCCACATCCGACAGCTCGGCGCGCGTGGGGCGAGGATTTTTTTCCATGGACGCGAGCATCTCGGTAGCTACGATCACGGGCTTGCCCGCGCGGCGGCACTTCTCGATAATTTCTTTTTGGATAATTGGCACCTGCTCGCCGGGGACTTCAAGCGCCAGGTCTCCGCGCGCCACCATCACTCCATCCACCTCGCGCAAAATCTCATCAAAATTTTTCACCGCTTCATGCTTTTCTATTTTCACGATAATACGTATCGGGCTTTTTCCCTTTTTTTCCGCGCGGGCGATGAGCCGGCGCAATTCGCGCACATCATCTGCCGTACGCGCAAAGGAGAACGCCATAAAATCAACTCCCTCTTTCACGCCAAACACCAAATCTTTTTTATCCTTGGGCGTAAGTGACTGAAGCGAAATCGTCGTATCCGGCAAATTCACCCCTTTGTGGGACACAAGAGAGCCGCCAACGGTGACGCGCGCATGAATATCCCTGCCGCTCACGGATTCCACTCTGCATTCGCGCAACCCATCCGCCAAAAGCAAACGATGCCCTTTTTTAATCTCCTCATGCAACTTTGGATAATCAATCGGAATTTTCTCACCTGCCGAGGTACTGGTCGTAAACACCACGCGCTCCCCCGCCTTGAGCTCCACGGTTTTGCTGCCCAGATCCCCGATACGCACTTTTGGCCCCTGCAGATCGAGGAGAATCGCGGTTGGTTCATGAAGCTTGCGAGCAACGCTCCTCACGGAACGCATAGCGCGACGATGCCATTCATAGTTTCCGTGCGACATATTCATGCGTGCCACGCTCATCCCGACCTTGATCATGGCCGCAAGAGTCGCTGGCTTCTCCGAGGCGGGTCCGATCGTGCAAACGATTTTCGTACGCTTCATACGCGAGTGGTCATTCCATTTAGCGAATTATTTTGATTCTCCAAGCTCCACCTCCAATGTTTTCTCCTTCCCTTTACTCAAAATTACAATCCTCACCTTGTCCCCCGGTTTGTGTTTCTGGATCATGCGCGCAAGCGGCATATCTTCAGTGATTTTTACGCCATCCATTTCAATAATGATATCATTTTCAACGATTCCGGCATTATCCGCAGGGCTTCCGGGAATCACCGCCAGATCCGTACGCTTGTCACCGCGTACGACTATCGCGCCGGCATCAACGGGAAGGCTGTTTTCCTTGGCGATATCCTTATTGAGAAGGACATAGCGCACCCCAAGCCAAGGATAAACGATGCGCCCGTATTTCTTGAAACTTTCAAGAGCCGGCTTTACCATGTTGATAGGCACGGCAAATCCCAACAGTTGACCATCCCGCGAGATCGCCGTATTCATGCCGATCACTTCCCCGCGCAGATTGACCAGCGGTCCGCCGGAATTGCCGGGGTTTATGGCCGCGTCGGTTTGTATGGCTTCCTCAATCACCTCTGTACCCATCACGCCTCCGCCCGCGACCACGCGACGATTGACGCCGGAAATTACGCCCTTTGTCACCGTATTTTGGAATTCCGAAAGCGCGTTGCCGATGGCGATGACCGTCTGCCCGATCTGAATCTTATCGGAATCGCCAAAACTCAACGTCGGCAAATCCTTCGCCTCGATTTTAATGAGCGCGACATCAATAAATGGATCTATCGCGAGCACTTTCGCGTCATAACGCTTCCCATCCGTCATAACCACGGTGTATTCAGCCTCCGTATCGGCCACCACGTGCTTATTGGTAAGAATAAGACCATCCGAACCGATTATAAACCCTGTACCTCCACCCACCTCGCGCTTCTGCGGCTCGGCGTCTCCCGAATCTTGCGGTTGCGTAGAGGACGGCCGCTGAACATTGAACGGAAAACCGAATTCAAAAAAATCATCAAACGGGAAAACATTCGGCCCGGTGAGATTTGAAACCCGAGATATTTCTTTGCTGATGATGATGGAAACCACTGCCGGGGAGATTTTTTTTACCACAGCCGCGGTGGCGTCGTCTTCATTCAGACTCACCGTCTTCCCCGTATCAAGAGTTGCTGGAGGCGTGGTATTCCGACTCTCCAGAGACACCAGCGGCAAACCTGATTCCCGAAGAAAAGTCTCCAGAGCCGGAAAGCTGATACGACTGCCAACGAAACCGGTGGAAACGCCAACTGCCGCGGAGGCAAACACGCTGATGATACCTGAAAGAAAAAGATATTTATTGTTTGGCATAAAAAAGATACTTCTCGCGTGAGATAATTATACGCCAATGAATTTCCGCGAGCAAGGAACCGAAACACCCATCCGGCTGGAAGACGCATTTCCCAGTCGGACTGGTGTTTTTTTTCGCGTTTTTCTACGGTCTCAATTTAACCGCACCGTGAAAAACCGCAGGTGCCGCACTTCATGCACCCCTCCTGGAAAGCGAGAATCGATCCACAATCCGGACAGGCCGGGGCGAACCCGAGATCAAGAGCACTGCCAAGGTTTGTTTCAATAACAACCTTCTGGGCGCCGGTCAAAGTCTTTTCTTCCCGCCACTCAAGACCCAACTTTCCCTGCGCCTGCTTCATATGCTTCTCAAGGATCTGTCCTATCGCATCCGGCAAAGAAAGAATCATCTCCCCTTTGTACCAAATCGGCTGGGGATCGCGAATGCCCTTGATCTGGCGGATGACTGAATCAACGTGCACGCCGGATCGTAAGGACAGCGACGCCAGACGACAAATAGCCTCAAGATTGGCGGCAAAAAACCCTCCCGCCTTCCCCATTTGCGAGAACACTTCAAAAGGTCCATGTTCATCCTCATTGATGGTGATATACAGATTCCCGTACGCGGTTTTCATCTTGTAGGTCGTACCGCGAAGCACCTCCGGTCTCGGCCGCGGCTCAAGCACGTGCATCGGTTGACCGGCGGGGCCTCCCGCCTCTTGCGCCTTTCCCTCGGTCGCCTTCCCCTCATCTGTTTTCTTACCATTGAGGTTCATCACTTGTTCATTGCGGGATCCGTCACGGTAGACCGTGCACCCCTTGCATCGAAGCTCCCACGCAAGCATATAGCCCGCACGCACTTCTTCGCGAGTGGCGTTATTGTGAAAATTCACCGTTTTCGAGATGGAGTTATCGGTATGCTTCTGGAAAGCCGCTTGCACGCGGATGTGATCTTCGGCCGTGATATCCATGGCGGTAACAAACACCCGGCGAATATCTTCCGGCAAGTCCGCGCGGTGTTGAATCGTCCCCGACTTCAAGACATCCTGTAAAAGTTCATTGGAATACAATCCGCGATCGCGCAATGCTTTCTCAAAATACGCGTTGAAATATACAAGTTTTTCACCGCCCATCACTTCTTTGTAGTAGGCCAGCGCAAAAAACGGCTCAACTCCGGATGAACAATCGAAAAACATGGAGATAGACCCGGTGGGCGCCACGGTCGTAAGCGCGGCGTTGCGCTGGATTCGATTGGAACCGCTTGAGCCAAAAATACTTTTTTCCCAATTCGGAAAAACTCCCTTGGCGCGTCCGAGCTCCTCTGAAGTATCATGAGCGGCATCGTTCACAATTTTCATCACGCGCGCGGCGGTGGCCAGTCCCTCCGGCGAGTTGTAGGCCACACCCAACTGATAGAGCATGTCGGCAAAACCCATAATCCCCAGTCCCACGCGGCGGTTGTCGCGGAAACGCATGTTGACGCGATCCACCGGAAAATCGGAAATATCAATGACGTTGTCCAGCATCCTGGTTGAAAGCGAACTCACATAGCGCAGACGATCTTCGTCGATCTGCCCGTTTTTCACAAAACGCGCGAGATTGATGGAGCCGAGATTACAGACGTCCCCGTCGTGCAACCATTGCTCGCCGCAAGGATTGGTCGCCTCAAGTCGGCCAAGCGACGGCACCGGATTGGTGTCATTGGCGGCATCAGGGAACAAAATACCGGGCTCACCGTTCGACCAGGCCGCGTCCACAATTTTATCCATAAGCTCTCTCGCTGTGAGGGTGACGTCTTCATGGCTCAAGTAATGCCCGCGGTTATGACGCTTGATATGGCGCGGTTTCATTTTCTGCCCCTTCCACTCGCACAACCAAGGTTCAGAGCTGTTCTCCTTCACTTGCTTCATGAATTCATCGGTAAGGCTCACGGAAATATTGAAATTCACCATGTCGCCCTCTTTGCGTTTTGAATCTATAAACTCCAAAATATCAGGGTGATCCACCCGCATGACGCCCATATTCGCGCCATGCCGTCCCTGCTGTTTGATCACGCCGAATGCCTGATCATAAGCCCTCAAAAAAGACACCGGCCCGGAAGCCATACCGCGAGAGCGAACGGTAAGTTGCCCCGCGGGGCGCAAGAGATGCCAAGGAAACCCGAGCCCTGATCCCGCCTGCTGCAAAAGCGAAGCATCTCGCAGGGTACTGAAAATTCCGTCCATGCTGTCATTCATGTGAAGCACAATGCAATTGGCTACCAGGCGCGTGGGTCCACCGGCATTGGAGAGCGTTCTCCCCGCCGGCGTAAACTCAAAACGGGAAAGAATGCCGTAAAATTCATTTTCAAAAAATTTCACCTGTTCCTCGGTCGCGCCATAGTTGCGCTCCACTTCCGCGAGCGCCCGTGCGATGCGCGTGAGCATGCCCTTGGGAGTCTCCATCACCTCGCCATTTTCATCGCGCGCCAAATACCGCTTTTCAATAACGCGAATAGCGTTGTCAGAAAATCCTATTTCTCTTCCTTCACGCACAATATCTTCTTTGGTAATATTTTTTTTCTCTACGGCGGAAGTCTGGGAAGAGGTCACGATTGGACTCATAAAGATAGACGGAGAGACGATTATCGCCCCGTCCCGCAGAGCGGGGTGGGGCGATAATCACTCTCACCCCGTGATGGCGGGGTGAGGCGAATTGAATTAAAAATGGTACAGAGAATCCAAACCTATCACACCCATTGTAACCCCTTGACTCCAGGTCATGTCAAATGACAAAAAAACCGCTGAGCGGAGCGGTTTTTTGGAATCGTGTCGTACAATTTTTTCCCTTGTGGATAACATTATATTTTTCCTCTCTCCCTCCATCTTCCCACGGAAGGAGGGAACCATTCTACTGCCGTCCCATCTTCTTCCGAAGAAAAGCCGGCACCTCTAAATCATCTTCCTCGAGCTTCTGCGTATCCTCCTTTTTCAGAACAGCTACCGGCTTCACATCAAAGGCTGATTTGGGCGGCTTTTCTTCTTTGGTGATCTCTTTGATCCCAAAATGGGTAGATGGACGATACGGGGTCTTCATGGGAAGCGGCGCGCCGAGTTTTGCCGCGGACAAACTCGCCTCGCGCGACTCCGCAAAACCGGCGGCGATGACGGTAATCTTTACTTCATCCTTCATATCCTCATCAAACACCAAACCCCACTTGATCAAGGCATTCGGATCGGCTGAATTGGTGATAATCTTGGCCGCTTCATTCAGCTCGTGCATGGCAAGGCTGGAGTTTCCGGTGATATTGAAAAGGATGCCCCTCGCTCCATCAATGGACACCTCAAGGAGCGGTGAGCTAATGGCGGCCTTTGCGGCCTCCACCGCGCGATTTTCCCCGCTACCGCGCCCGATACCCATGAAAGCCGAACCCCCGTGGGACATGATGGTTTTGACATCGGCGAAATCGGCGTTGGTCTGCCCGGGAACCGTAATGATCTCGGAGATCCCTTGTACTCCTTGTCGCAGAATATCATCAACAATAGCAAAGGACTCAAGCAGGGTGGTTTTTTTATCCGTAATCTGGAGTACGCGGTCATTTGGGATGGTGATAATGGTGTCCACCTTATCCGAGAGCTCCGCGTGCGCGCGCTCCGCAATATCCTTGCGCTTACCTCCTTCAAAAGCGAACGGCTTTGTCACCACCGCAACCGTGAGCGCCCCCGTATCGCGGGCAATATCGGCCACCAGTGGCGCCGCCCCACTTCCCGTACCGCCGCCAAGACCGCAGGCGACAAATACCATATCCGCCCCTTTCAAGGCGTCACGAATTTCGTTCTGGCTCTCTTCAGCGGCGCGTCGCCCAACCTCCGGATCCATACCAGCGCCAAGCCCCTTGGTCACCGCCTTGCCGATATGCACCTTATTGGGAGCCAAAGAATAATGCAGCGCCTGCAAATCAGTATTGATCGCAATAAACTCAATACCGCGAATCTTTGACTGAATCATGCGGTTGATAGCCGCTCCCCCCGATCCTCCTACGCCAATGACCTTAATCTTGGCGAATGTTTCAATATCCGGCTTTACTTCTGGCATACATTTTGGATTAGAGACTTAACAACTGAACCACTGAACAAATGATCAACTCAACAACCAAATCACGCTTCTCGGTCTTCTGTTGTTTTTTTGTTCGGTAATTCCGTTGTTCAGTTTTTTGAATAGGACTTACGCGTTTGACCAAGTTCGACCCGCTTCGCCGGATCTTCAGCGAGGCGAGGGCAAAAGGGGAGGATGGTGCGAGGCGGAGTGAAGTTAAGGCATGAGGGATTTAATCCACTTAGTCAGACTGCCAAGCGCATTCCCCAGCTGTGGGATCTTTATACCGAAGCTTTCCTTGCCGCCCTTCTGCGACTCCGCGCCCCAACGCACGAGCCCGACCGCACCGGTAAACGAAAGATCATTGATCTTGTCTACCGCGCTCATGAAACCGATGGGATAACCGAGGGAGGCGGGCAACCGCAGTTTGTCCTTTGCAAGCTCCACAAGACCGCCGAGTTTCGCGCCTCCGCCCGTGAGGATCACTCCCGCGGGAAGCATGCCTGATCTCCCGATCTTTTTTAAATCTTTATCAATCTTCTCATAAAGCTCCTCCACGCGCGCGGCGATAATTTCCGTAATATATTTGCGCGACGCTCTTTCATCCTCACCTCCGAATTCCGCGAGATTCACTTCTTCTTTTTTCTCTTCGTTTTTTGATACAGCAATCCCAAACTCAAGTTTTACCCTCTCCGCGACATCCACCGAAGTACGCAAGCCGATAGCGAGATCCGCTGTAATATGATCTCCTCCGATAGGCACCACGCCCGCATGCAGCAGATCCCCCTCCTCAAATACCGCGAAACTCGTTGCCGCGGCGCCGAGGTTCACCACAAGAACACCCAAATCTTTTTGTTTTTTGTTTATCACCGCTTCAGAAGTGGCCAGGATTGATAAAACCAAATCTTCGATATCCAAACCCGTGCGGTACACGCATTTCGTCAGATTTTTAATCTGCGCGGAGAGCCCTTGGATAATCTGCGCGTCAACCTCGAGGCGTATGCCGTTCATACCGAGCGGATCTCGAATATTCGCCTGTCCGTCCACCGTGAAGCTCCTCGGTATTACATGGAGGATTTCATAGTTGAGCGGAGTCGCCACGGTACGCGCCGCGTCAAGCGCCCGCTCCATATCTTCCTCTCGAATTTCCCCATCCGGTTTTGCCACAGGGACAACGCCATTGCTGTCGCTCGAAATGATCTGACCGCCGGAAATTCCAACCCAGGCGGACTTCATTTGCGTTCCAATCATTCGCTCGACTCTCTCAATGCAGGAAGAGATGGCCGCCGTCGCATCCTCGATGGAAGTGATGATTCCCTTGGACACGCCATTTGAAGGAACCTCAACTGCCGCGATGATTTGGAGCGCCTCCTTCTCCCCATGATCTGCCATCTGGCCAATAACCATGCGTACGGAATGTGATCCGATATCAAGACCAGTGAGGAATTGAGGTTGCGACATAGAGCATTTCTAGCATTTCGTTCTTTTATGAGTATAAATGAAAAAAAAATACCTGCCAATCACTCATGTGGATATTCTGAACACTTTTCGTGTTCATCTTATATACCCTCCATTAAAACCCGCCCAAACGCAGGAGATATGGGCCAACTATCAAAATTCCAACGAACAAGGATCCCATGGCCGTGATGAGCACGGCCGCCGCCATCATATCTTTCACTTCCTGGGCAAAAGGGTGAATACGCGGCTGGAGGGTATCAATAATCCGTTCAAGAGTGCTGTTCAAAAGCTCCATGACGAGAACTGCCATAATGAGAAAAGAGAGGACAACGGTCTCGAGTTTTGTAGTCGGGAGGAATATCATCAAGAGTACAACGACCGTCGCCACCGCAACCTGAACACGGAAACTCTGCTCCTGCCTCCAGGTAAACCGAATGCCGCGAAAGGCAAATCTGAAACTTTGTCCCAGCCGTTGTATATTTCTCATAAAAATTTCTCTCTTTTCATTTCCACAACTTGAATGAGGAGTTTCCGTTCGAGCGCCTCCATCCGCCGCGCCTCTTTCTCATTTCCATGGTCATATCCCAAAAGATGCAGGAAACCATGTACCAGAAGTCGTGCAATGGCATACTCTTGTCTCCAGCCATACAGACGCGCTTCACGCTTCACCTCCGGAATCGAAATCAAAATATCTCCGATGTCCGCGGCTTCTTTTTTTTTCACACCCTCGCCGGAGTGGCGAAACGAGAGGACATTTGTTGTTTTATCTTTGCCTCGATATTGCCGATTCAGGGCGCGCATCTTGACGTTCCCGATCAAAGACACCGAGAGCTCCACTCTTTTTCCCCCGCCCAAAATACGACCGGCCTTCCAAAGCGCTCCCCGAATAAACTCTCTTGAAACTTCCGTATATCGATTCCGAAAAATCGTCGTTTCAATCTTCATAGGACTTACGCGTTTGACCAAGGTCGAGGCAAAAGGCGAGGATGTTGCGA
>JBBTTG010000034.1:0-1657 GCA_038064355.1 Patescibacteria group bacterium | reverse complement strand
GAGCAAGGAACATTTTTTCTTTTTGGGGTTGCCGAGTGAAGCGAGGCGGTGGCGGAACGATACGAGCGTACGAGGCAGTTTAGAGCCACCACGCGCTCCGCGCGTGGGACATTCTCACTAATTTTTGATAAAGTAGGTTCGAGCGGTATCATAAAAACACTCCACAATTAGACTTTATCAAAAATTCCTAACCAATGGAAGCCGCTCCGCCGCCGCTCGCTAACGCTCGCCCATCACAAAAGAAAAGTTTTGTTTACGATTTTAATTTTGCGCGCGCCATTTTTTCTAATTCTATAGGACTTACGAGAAAAACCCATTTAGGGGTGTCATTCCCGCGGAGGCGGGTATCCAGGCCTCGGAAAGGAGCCTGGATACTGGATCCCCGCATTCGCGAGGATGACAGAAAGAGGTCAAGTGCGTAAGTCCTATTCTAAAAGGAAAAGGCAATTTTTCTGCTCGGCTCTGCGCTGACGCGTGGGGGGGGGCGTGGGCGGCGGGGTTGACCTCTTTTTTATTTCACTTGCGTGCAAAAAGTTGTTGACTTTCTCTCATAGCGGATCTCCTTCCACTTTTTACCCGCTCGCTAAAATGCACGATTGGGCTGCGCGATTGGGCAATTGGGCTTTACGGAACTTCTCAAAAGTGATAAGGTGATGTCTCTTTGAGATGGCCTCAAGGCGTGCTCTTTGACAGTCCGATCCTAATAAGGAGGAATAGCACGTATGCGCACAACAGAGGAAATCACGATGCGCTGCAAGCTTATCCTTGATCAGCCTGACATTGTGTCGCTGGTCGGGAAAAGCAGCCCCACGGTGGCCTATGACATGGTCATGGAGGCCACTGGAAACGACGAAACCGCGAAAGTGTGGCTCGCTGGCTCGGCGTATTGCGCAGGGATTATCCCGATCACTACGCCGAAATCACCCACAACACTCTCAGCCACATTCAGAGGAACACGGCTAGAAAAGGAGTATGGTTATGAAAGGCATGAAAAAACAACTCAAAAAAGAGTCACTGGTATTGGGGAAGCTGCTCAAAAAGATTGCTCCGCGTATCGGGGCAAGTGTTTTTCTGGAACCCGAATGGGAAATTGCCGGTCAGATTACTTTCAAGGGAGGCAAGAAGTCTTACTTCCGGTACAACACGCTTGATATCAATCCGGTTGGGGCATCGGACATCGCGAAAGACAAGGACAACGCCAATCTATTTATGGAGCGTCTGGGTTATCCGGTCGTACCCGACAGCAAAACGTTCTTTTCAAAGGAATGGGCGCGAGCCATTGGGGCGCATCGCCGAATGATTGACGATGCGTATGCGTACGCAAAACGCCTCGGCTTTCCTGTTGTGGTGAAGCCCAACAGCGGCAGTCAGGGATCCGGCGTAGCTATTGCGCACGACAGACGCGAGTTCTACCGCGCCATGCGTGCCATATTCAAGCTTGACCGGGTAGCGTTGGTGCAAAGGCCGGTATGCGGACGAGATTACCGGCTGGTAGTTCTCGACAACGAAGTGATCTCCGCCTACGAACGGATTCCGCTTCACGTTGTTGGCGACGGCAAGGCATCAATCAGACGTCTCCTGAAACTGAAACAGCGTCAGTTCGTCGCCGCCAAACGGGGAACGCGCATCAAAACGGATGATCCCCGTATTGCCGAAA
>JBBTTG010000033.1:0-2294 GCA_038064355.1 Patescibacteria group bacterium | reverse complement strand
GAACCATGATAAGCAACTTCCTCGCCGGAGGCGAGTGCGCCTCTGGCGCAAAAGGCTGTTCCCGTTTTCTTTTCCACTTTTTCCTCGGGGGCATGGATTCGAACCATGATAAGCAGCTCCAAAGGCTGCTGTCCTGCCGTTAGACGACCCCCGAGGGGAAAGTGGAAGGGGAGAAGCTCCGCCCGTAATCTATCATCTTTTTCATTTATTGAAAAGCCCAAGGACGTTTTTTTATTTTTCGTTTTCTGGCGCAAAGACATAGTATTTGCTACACTGGAAAACTATGGCAGGAAACTTTGCCCCAAAAAGCGGGAAGCGTACGCGCAATATCTATGATCCGAAATCTTCGGAGCCTTTTAAATTGAGCCGTTCAAAGCTTGATCTTTTCCTTGGTTGCCCGCGCTGTTTTTATCTCGATCGCCGCCGCGGGGTGGGACGCCCCGGGATGCCGCCGTTCAATCTCAATATCAATGTTGATACCCTTCTCAAAAAAGAATTCGATATTCATCGCGCGAAGGCGCAAGCTCATCCGCTCATGAAGGAGTATGGTATTGAAGCGGTGCCATTCGCGCACGAGAAGATGGATGAGTGGCGTGAAAATTTTAAAGGCGTGCAATACCTGCATGAGCCGACCAACCTGCTCATCACCGGCGCCGTGGATGATATCTGGGTGAATCCAAAAGGCGAGCTCTATGTGGTTGACTACAAAGCGACTGGTAATAAAGAAAAAGCAGTCACGGCGCTCGACCAGGATTGGCACATCGGCTATAAGCGGCAGATGGAAATTTACCAATGGCTTTTGCGCCGAAACGGCCATTCTGTTTCCGACACCGGCTATTTTGTCTATTGCACCGGGCGTTCGGACACGGAGGCCTTTGATGGCAAACTCGAGTTTGAAGTGGTGGTGATTTCGTATATTGGCAAGGATGATTGGATAGAGGATTGCATTGCCGGGGCGCATGCGTGCCTCGTGGGGGAAGAAATTCCAACATCAGGCGAATCCTGCGAATATTGCGCTTATACCGGGGCCGTACAGCATGAGCTGAATTAGTATTCTGCCCTTGTCGCGGGCGCCACGGGCGTGCTATACTGGTATTCAAAGGTCGTCGATTTGTTCTTTGCATTTAAGTCATTTAAATGCTGAAAAGTATGTCAATGTGCCCAACGTGCGGGAAAGATCCGTGTACCTGTAGCAAGTAGGTGAATACCTCTGATTTTCTATGAGCCCCCCCTTCGAGTCCAATCGGCGGGGGGGGTTCTCGTTTTGCGGTGATTTTTGACCCGTGCTATAGTTTCTTTAGTTTCTTGGTATGTTTTTAATACTTTTATACTCATTCTATGCGAGGAGAAACAACGCGCGGGAGCGATTCCCGAGAGGAAGAACACCATCTAACGCGTGCGGAAATTTTAAAGCATATGCTTGGATTATTGGGGCACCGTGAATTTTCTTTCTCGCCGCAGGAAAAGGATCAGATGGCTATTTTGGCGGTGAGTGATAAGGAAAAAAAGGTGAAAATACGGGCCAATCGCGAGAAGGCGGTTGAGTTGATTATGGATGAAGTGGATATCTTGGTAAAACAAGGGCGTATTTCTCAGGATTTTTTTCGCGGGATTGCCGCCCAGGCGGAGTTTGCGGCGGAGGTGATTCAAATTATGGCGACTCATCCGGCTGAAAAACTTGACCACAAAAATGGGGATACGTTTCTATGAAGTTCTACACCGGCAAAGGAGATGACGGTACGACAATGCTGTTTGGCGGTGCGAATCGCGTGCGTAAGGATGACGCGCGCTTTGAAGCGCTGGGCGTGCTCGATGAGTTGAATGCATATCTTGGGGTGTGTCGGGCGCTGTGCCATGACGATGATATGGAAAGGGAAGTTTTTACCGTGCAGGAAAAAATTTTTATCCTTCAAGCGGAAGTAGGATCGGCAAACGAAAGTCAGGTGCCGGTTATCGGCGAAGAAAAATTGAAAGCGCTTGAGGCGAGTATTGAGAAATTCAGCGTCGAAGTGGGGGAGATCAGAAATTTTATCATTTCCGGCAGTGAGACTCTCTCGGCGCACTTTGACTACGCGCGAACGCTCGCGCGCCGAACGGAACGCGCGCTTGTGGCGGCGAACGTTGGAAATTCCGCCAGCCGGGCGTATCTCAATCGGCTGTCGAGTTTTCTTTTTGTGCTCGCGCGCGCGGCCAGTAAGCGAGTCGGAGTGGATGAATCGAAACCGAGTTATATATAATCTGAGTCTGTAGAGAATTAGCGCTCTTTTAAAAAGCCTCTATCGGTGTTTTCGGCT
>JBBTTG010000032.1:0-8989 GCA_038064355.1 Patescibacteria group bacterium | reverse complement strand
GAATTTTTGATAAAGTCTAATTGTGGAGCGGGTAATGGGAATTGAACCAGTGCTTCAACCTTGTGCCCCCACACCAAACGAGCATTTTTCACTGGAGCGGGATACCAGAATCGAACTGGCGCCTCAACCTTGGGAAGGTCGCATACTGCCACTATACTAATCCCGCAAGTCAATGTTCGTTTGATGTGGGGGCTTGGGAAGGTCGCATACTGCCACTATACGATACCCGAAATACTCCTGCATGGTATCAATCACCACGGGAAAAATCAATCCCTCGGCAGACAGACTCGTGACATGTATTGTGAGCTTGTCGAGCTATCAACCCCCGCTTATTCCAGGTATTTCCGCACTTTTGCATCCCGGCGCTCTCGTTCAAGCACTATCTCAAAATCAGGGATCTCGGCTCGCAGTTTTTGTTCAAGCGCCAAGGGTTCAACAATCAGCTCGCGGAAATCTTTTTCCGTCCAGTGATAACGATCGCGCAGGATTACTTCAAGATCAGGGCCTTGTCCGCCAAGCCGTACCGCCAGATCCTTCACTTCTTTCTGCTCGAGACGGATACCGCGACGGACTGCCATATCCCGCTCAAGAGCGATAACCGTCAATCGTTCCATCAATCCATCGCTGGTGCTGTCCGCGGCAAATTCCGACTGATCATCAAACCCATACCACTGCTTCAGCGCGCGATCATATCGGTAATACTCATCGAGAGTCACCGTCTCCCCGTTCACCCGCAGTGCCGGAAAGCGAAACATCCGTGCCAAAAAAATAGCCAAACCGTTCCCGGGCGTGGCTCGATAGACAAAAGCCAGAAAAAAAACCGCGGCCAAAAATACTCCGCCGACGGGCAGAAGTATTTTCAAAACAAACCGGCGTTTGGAATTGAGGCGCATAGAAGATTACCCACGCGGACCAAAAAGGTACTTCCACCATTTCTGGGGATTCGAAAGCTCCGCCGCCACCCCTCCGCGCGCGTTATCCGTTTTTGCCCCCTCGATAACCACCACATGCTCGCCCGCTTTCACGTATCCAAGACTCTTGCGAGTCTCCTGCTCAAGAAAAAAAACAGTTTTGTAAAAATTCCGCAAATCCTCAAGGCGCCGATATTCCGCTTCCAGGCGCTCTGTGTCGCGATCGAGTCGCGCGATATCGCTCCGCACATCGCTGTCGCGCGACATCATGCGAACCAAATTCACCGTAAAAAACACCACTCCAAGCGCGAGGAGAATTGTAAAAAACCTTGTCCCTAAAAGCTTTCGCGAAAAAAATCCATACCCCCTCTTTCCCATACGACTAGGTTGTTTTACGCGCGCGTAAAACATCGCGCACGACCTCTCGGTCGTCCCACGGAATCATACGGTCGCCAATCGCCATTTTTTGTTCACACCCCTTGCCGGTAATCAGAAGAATATCTCCGGTGCGCGCCTGTCGCACCGCCTCCACAATCGCTTCTTTTCTGTCGAGAATAATTGTCGAATCCTCTAACTTTACTTTACACTTGACACTTTTCACTTTACACTCCGCGATCCCTTCCCACACCTCCTCGGCAAGCTTCTGTGGATTGTCTCGATAGGGATCATCGGTAGTCACCACCACCACATCAGCGTGCTCCGCGGCAATACGGCCCATCTCCGGACGCTTCAGCTTATCCCTGCCGCCGCCAGTCGCCCCGAATACATGAAAAACACGTCCGTGGGGAATCCGCGACAGGGTTTCATAGAGTGCCTCAAAGGAACTGGGATTATGCGCGTAATCCACAATCACGCGAAAATCCTGGCCCTCTTCGATACTTTCCATGCGCCCCGGCATCACGCGAATTTTATCAAGCGCTCGTCTGCATATCTCCAGATCAATTCCCTGCGACAGTGCCACGGCAATCGCCGCAAGGGCGTTCGGGATATTGAAAGCCCCAAGAAGATGGAGCTGGAATAACGTTTCCCCCACTCGGAAACTCGATCCCTCCGCTCCCGATTGAATATCTTTCGCCTGCAGATCATGAAAATTGACGCTGGAAGAGGATTTCTGAAAAGTACCCCCGCCGTAACGATAATAGACATCCGCGGGAAAGACGGAAAAACATTCCGCTTGGGCATCATCCCCATTGACGACGATCACCTTTTTATTCTTAAGATCGCCGGATGTCTGTTTTTTCAGCCCGGAAAAAAGTTTCGTCTTGGCTTCGAGGTATTTCTCAAAACTCCCGTGCGTCTCAATATGTTCGGGTGCGATATTGGTAAACGCGGCCACGTCATATTCTATCCCCGCGTGGCGATATTGAGCGATCCCCTCGGAAGAAGTCTCCACAACGGAATAACGGCAACCTGCTTTCACCATCTGATGCAGGAGCCCGTGCAAAGCAAACCGCCCGCGCATCGTCATTTTATCGGGATTGAGCCACTCGCGCTCGGCTATCTTAAACATGGCGGTCGAGGTCATCCCAACGCGAAACCCGGCTTCCTCAAGCATCTTGGCAATGAAAAAACAGGTGGTGGATTTTCCTTTGGTGCCCGTAACGCCAATGACCGTCATTTTCCCGGACGGATGGCCATACCATCGGTCGGCAATCAATGAGAGCGCCAAATGATAGCACGCGATGGCCGGCTTTGGAATGAGTGTTTTAAAAAAAAATTTGAGCGCCATAAGACCTTTTTCACCACTACTGTATCATATTTCCCGCCGCGCGGGAAGAATCACGACACGGGAAACGCTCGCAAGCACGGTCTTATGTGAGGCGCTTCACTGCTTTCAAAAATTGATCTCCACGATCAAATTCATTTTTGAACAATCCAAACGAGGCGGCTCCCGGGGAAAGAAGGATGATGTCGCCTTTTGCGGCCAGTTCACGCGCGGCGCGGACGGCGGCGTTCATAGAGTGAGTAGTGGGTAGTTGGTAGTGGGTAGTTTTCATGGCACTTTTCATCTTGTCGGTGGCGGTGCCCGGAAGAAATATGATGGCTTTGCAGTATCGTTTCGCCACCTTTGCCCATTCCGCATATTCCAATTTTTTGTCTGCCCCACCGGCGATGAGGATAATTTTGGATTTGAGGTTTGAATTTTGAGTTTTGAGTTTCTGATTCACTGACACCTGAAATCTGACACCTGAAACCTGCCCCAGGGTTCGCAATGCGGCGATCGCGGCTTCGGGAGTCGTAGCCGTCGTATCGTTATAAAACCGAACACCACGCAGAGTACAAATAAGTTCCAAACGATTGGGGACTCCGCGAAAAGCGCGCACACCCGCACGGATGATATTTTTCGGAACGCCATACGCGCTAGCGGCGCACACTGCGGCCAAAAGATTCTCAAGATTATGTTCTCCGGAAAGCCGCCAGTCGGAAATTTTAAACAGAACATCTTCTTTTCCCTCGCGCCGGAAAACCACCGCGCCATTGCGCAAGAAACACCCATTTTCCTCGGCAAAGGGCTTGAGTGAAAACCAAAAACGCGTCCCCGGGACTTTCCCTCCCATCGCGCGCGTACCGGGATTATCGCGATTAAGCACCACGCATTGTCCGCGATCTTGAAACTGCCAGACAAGAGACTTGTCCGCAATGTATTCCCGCATAGAAGGATATTTATCCAAATGATCGCGCATGATATTGGTAACCACCGCCACTGCCGGCCCATACTGCCCGGAACGAAAACCTCGCAAAAGCCAAGAGGAGAGCTCGGCCACCACCGGCTCCCCGCGATAGGCGCTCAAGAAAGTAAGCGGAGAAACGCCGATATTGCCCGCAAGCCGGACTCCCTTTTTCCATCGTCTCATGATTTCAAAAAGCAAAGTCGTCGTGGTGCTTTTGCCGCGCGTGCCGGTGACTGCGAGAAGATGCTCGGGATGCGCCATAGCCAAAAACACCGTCCAGTCATTCACAATCAGAGCGCCCGCCTTGCGCGCGATGGCCAGATACGGCGAAGTGTCGGGTACGGAAGGATTTTGGAAAACAATCTCCGCGCGCTTGAAATCTTGTTCACGATGGCGCCCAAGAACATAGGTGATATTATTGAAACGCGCCAGTTGTTTGAGCGATGGCACAAGCACATCCTCTCCGCGCAGGTCGGTGACAAGTACACTCGCCTCGCGTGAAGCAAAAAATCGAGTGGCGCTTACTCCGCTCCCCTCTTTATATAAACCGAGTCCCATGATAACAACCCGTTTGTTTTTGAGATCGGAAAAATCCATATTTAGGTTTTACGCCTCAAGAGATGCCGCGCAAGCCGAACTTCAAACATTGCTTTGCCAACGGCAATCCACATTTTTATGTATTCAACAAACCCGCGCAGGACACCGAATTTTTCCATCTTGCGCACGATGCCAATCCCCGGCATCACGACATATCCGTAGGAAAGATTATTCGCCCGACAATAGGCATTCATGGCAATCTCCACCTTGAAGCCTTGCCGGAGATGACCCGGAATATTGTCAAAAACCTCTCGCCGTAAAGCACGCTCCCCGCCAATCAGCGGCAAAAACTTGGCTGGCCACGTCCAAAACCGACCTCGATCACGCAACCCAACATTCATAGCGCGTTTCCCTTCCAATACAGGTTCAAGAATGGCACGAATATGATCAACGTTCAACCTTTTGAGATCGGCATCCGCGAAAAAAATAATCGGCGCGTCGGTGCGCGTAAGCCCATACGCCATGGCATTCCCCTTTCCGCCACGAGTGGAAAGCACCTGCACCGCGTCCGCTCCGGCAGCCGTTGCTTCTTGCGCCGTATGATCCGTAGATCCGTCGGAGACAACAATCACCTCATGAACAAACGGCGAGCTCTTAAGAGTTCGCACTACACCCCCAATAGTTTTTTCTTCATTGAGGGCAGGGATGATCGCTGCAACTTTCGACATACAAGGATAAATATGGCTCCCATCGTAGCGCATTGATGGATATTTTTCAAGAGGTTCGCAGGCGCATGACGAAAAAACGTTTTAAGAGTTCAACGAGGAATACATTCATCACGCTCACCGCCGCGATGAAAATCCAATCACTCGCCTCAAGCGGCACGGTATCAAGCAACCACTGCAACGACGGGACATAGACCGCCGCAACCAGGAGCGCTCCCCCAAAAAGAATCGCGGCATTGACAAACCAATTTGAGAATGGATTTTTTTGCCACACCGCAAAGCGGAGACTGCGGCAGGAGTAGAGATACAGAAGCGAGCTCATAGAAAGGCCCACAAATATAATTGTACGCGCATATTCGATCCCTTCTCCCATCTGTATCAGAAAGATAAACAGGGCAAGAAATAATATCGTCGTGATACTGCCGATTGAGAACATAAGCTTCCGGTGCGGGCCAAGAAGAATGGCGCCTCCGCGCGGACGCGGCGGCTCGCGGAGCAGTCCCTGTTCACCGTGATCAAACGCCAGTGCCGCGGCGGGAAGCGCGTCTACGGCGAGATTAATCCAAAGAATCTGCGCGGGCAACAGCGGCAACGGCAAGCCGAGCGCGAGACTTAAAGCCAAGATGGCGAGTTCCTTGAAATTATCGGAAAGAAGATACACCACCACCTTACGGATATTTTCAAAAATCACGCGACCGCCTTCTATTGCCCGGATGATCGTTTTAAAATTATTATCGAGCAAAACCACATCCGCCGTCTCTTTGGCAACATCCGTCCCGCTACCCACCGCGATACCGATATCCGCCGATTTGAGCGCCGGAGCGTCATTGACGCCATCGCCCGTCATGGCCACCACCTCTCCACGCTTTTGGAGCGCGTCAATGATACGCGCCTTGTGCCGCGGCGTGGTGCGCGCGTAGATGGACACCTGCGAGGCTACGCGTTCAAACTCCGCCTCACTCATTGCCTCAAGCTCCTCGCCCGTCAGTACAAACCCCTCTCCGACCGGGAGCCCCAACTCCCTACCAATCGCTATCGCCGTATTGCGATGATCCCCAGTAATCATGATGGTGCGTACCCCGGCGCGAGCAGCCTGTGCCACAGTCTCACGAATGCCTTCCCGCAGGGGATCCCGCAAAAGAAAAAAACCGGCAAACGCCATGCGTCCAAAAAAATCTTCTTTTCTATTGAGCACCTGTGGCTGACGCGGCACCTCGCGAAACCCTACCCCCACAACGCGAAAACCCTTGGAGGCAAAATCCTCCATAATCTGGAGTATTTTTTTCTTCTCCCCTGATCCCAAGGGCACCGTCCGTCCGTTGGTCGCGATCCGAACCGAGGCCTCAAGAATCCTCTCCGAGGCGCCGCAAAAAAATAACACGTCGTGTTTCTCATCACCACGATGAGCCGTGATGGCGTATTTCTTGAGTGATGAAAAAGGAATCTCATCAAACCTCGGCAGACGTTTCGCCTCGTCCTCGGGCCGCAACCCTCCTTCGATGCCTGCCAAAAACAGCGCCTTCTGGGTTGGGTCGGCCAGGATCCGCCACTGCGAAACCGGATCCTCGGGGTTTTCAACGACTGCGTTGTTGCACAACATCCCAATCTGCAATATGCGAAAGAGTCCCTGATTCGACTTCTCCTCAACTTGTGAAAAATATTCCCTCCCAACGAGCGCTTTGCCGGTCCAGACTCCCTCCACCCGCATTTCTCCTTCGGTCACCGTTCCGGTCTTATCCACGCAGACCACCGACACGCTTCCGAGTGTTTCGGCGGCAAGCAAACTGCGCACAATGGCCCGCTCGCGCACCAGGCGTTCCATGCCTATAGCCAAAACCACCGTCATTGAAACCAAGAGCCCCTCGGGTACGGCAGCCACCGCAAGCGCCGTAGCCGTGAGAAATATTTCATTTATCTCCTTCCCGGCAATGATTCCCACGGCAAAAAACAGGGTGCTCGCCGCAAGGATAAGAATACTCAAAAGAGACGCCAGCTGCTTGATTTGTGTTTCAAGAGGAGTAGGTTCGCGCCGAATCTCTGCGACTTCTCTGGAAATCTCCCCCATCTCGGTATGCACGCCCGTTCCAACCACCACGGCCCGACCGCGACCACTCACGATGGTCGTCCCAAAAAACACCATATTTTTGCGATCCGCCAAAGCTGCACTCTCGGATATGACATCCGGCGTCTTGACAATAGGAAAGGATTCACCGGTCAGCGGCGCCTCGTCAACCTCGAGATCATACACTTCAAGAATGCGCGCATCAGCCGGAATCCTATTCCCCGCTTCCAAGATAATAATATCTCCTGGAACGACTTCGGACGAGGGCAGGATCATTTCATGCCCATCACGCAACACCCTGGCTTCGCGCTGGATTAATTTTTTGAGCGCCGTAAGCGCGCGCTGCGCCCGAGCTTCCTGCAGAAAACCCACACAGGCGTTCAAAAGCAAGGCGATTGCAATCACCGCCGCGTCGGAGTATTCCTTCAAAAAAAGAGTGGCTCCAAATGCCGCGCCCAGGATAACAACAAAAACGCTTTTGAATTGCCGCGCGAATATAAAAAACAACGAGGGCTGTGGCGTCTCCCGAAGCCGGTTGTGGCCGTATTCCTTGAGTCGCCGCTTGGCCTCAGCGGACGTTAAACCCCGCGCCGAAGTCTTCAGGCGGTTCAACACTCTTTCTGTTTGCGTACTCTGCCAAAAACCATTCATACTCGGTATGCCAACCTTGACTTATGGTTTATGAAACACCCCTCTTCATGGGAAACGATTTCTTCTTGCCCAGACTGCTTTTACTCCTCGACTTTCTCCCGACAACGGTCGGGACGGTCAAGGTTGTATTACTGGGCATATATACTGTAGAGGACGGCGCATCTGGTCTCTTTTTGAATGTCATTCCCCTGAAAATGGGAATCCGTCCCTCCCTTCGCGAAGAGAGGAATCCAGAATATGTCGCATAGCCCTGTATTCCCGCTCCCCGATGGCGCCCGAGGACAAGCTTCGCGGGAATGACGATGGGGGTGGGGGGAATGACAGAGGAGAAAGGGCTGCAATATACTCAAAGTGCGTAAGTCCTACCGTACTTTCCATTATAACAAAAAACGGCGCACTTGAGGCGCGTTCCATGGGAAACAGAGCGGCAACAGGAGATTAAGCCGTGTTGGGCGAAACCGTAGCAGATTTTGTCGGGCAGGCGCCAGAAACGCAGACCCGAGAAATAAGCGAGTGTTTCAATCACCTTCCAATCATTGACTGGCCCGCTTGAGGCGAAGATTGCCGCAACGTCGATCGGTCGCTTGTCGGTATCGCCGCCCTCGCCCATACCATGATAGCGCGCCCCCAAAAAGAATCACTGCGTTGACAAACCAATAACGACCTCTTGAAATCCTTTATGAGACCTCTGCAAAACTCGCTTTCATAACGAATTGAAACCGCACTCGTACCTCGTTCATTTAATTCTGCACCCTCCACAACGCCCCCATTGTCATTCCTGTGGAGGCGGGAATCCAGGTTTAATCAATACTGGCCTGGATCCCCGCTGGAGTTTACCCCGCACTGATGCGGGGCGGGGATGACGAAAGAAAGGCACAAAATTAGTTTAATTCGGCACGAGTATTCTCTTGAATCGAAAAGATTATGTTAGTGGAATACTTAGGTATCCCTCTCCATCACCACAAAATCAAAGTGCTCATGCGGTTCGCGGGAGGTTTCGGTCCATTGACCTCTATCAAATTCCGGAAAAAAGACATCACCTTCAGTGGGGATGCGCACTTCCGTGATATAAAGACGATCTGCGAGCGGCAGTGCCAAACGATAAATCTCGGCGCCACCGATCACAAAAGGGTCTTGGTCTTTAAATTTCGCAATAGCTTCTTTAAGCGATTGGAAGACTGCACAACCCGGCGCCGCAAAATTTTCCTGTCGAGTGATGACAATATTCACGCGACCGGGAAGCGGCTTGCCGATAGATTCATAAGTTTTCCGCCCCATGATAATAGGGTGGCCCATGGTGAGCTGTTTGAAGCGCTTGATATCTTCGGGCAAATGCCATGGCAACACACCCTTTTTACCGATCACGTTATTGGGACCGATGGCGGCAATGATGGAGAGAGGCATATCAAATTCAAACGTAGAAAAACTTTT